>JBLHWW010000072.1:0-18875 GCA_047629075.1 Psychromonas sp.
TAATTGAAGGAGATACTGAATTAGGTTTAGAGATTAAAAACCTGCTCGACAACATAGATTTTGAAAATTTATCCCCTTTTGTTGAAAAATCCTTGAATAATTTTGCTGATTTTGTACAGCGCGGTTTAATTAAACCTCAGCGAAAAGACATAACTGCATAATTTTTGTGCCTGATCAGTAAGAAAGTTTCACAATCATTGTAAAAGCACTTGCTGATTTCGTTATCTTTAGGTAGCTTCGTCGTAATAATTAAGTCATAAAGAGAAATATATGTTAATAGTAGAATATTTGAGCAAAAGTTATCATCGATTTTTACCCGATTTAGCTGAGCATGCCAACCTAAAGTCTCGTTTTCTGATCACTCTGAATGGGCCAAGCAGCAGTGAATTGAGTGCTGTTATTGGTGATATCAACGGTTTAACAAAAAAATCGGTACAGGTATCTACGGCTATTTTAGATAAAGAAACCAATCAAGGCGTTGGTGAAATATTCCAAAAAGCTAAAATTAGTCGCGATATTTTATTGCTGTCTGGCGCTGATTCCTTATTTGAGAAACGTGCCGGCATTCGAGGATCCCATGATCGTGATGCAAGTTTTGATCTTAATGAGTTGCAGAAAAACATCGCCAATCACGACGGTATTGTGATTCTTGCGACAGACAAGAAACAGATATTGACTTCATCAATGTCTTCAAAAGTGAATGTGCTGATTCGTTTCCCCGTTGCAGATAAATAATTTTTTATTTTAAAAAAAGTGTGATTTTAAACGCGCAGTACCACCTGTGCGTCTAAAGTTGTGCTTGCAGAGCAATAGAACGCCCTGTTATCGTTTTGTCAAACAAGCTTATCGCCTCGCCACTCAGCTTATCTTCCCGTGAAAATGATCAGTAATATTAATGTGATTATTGCTGTTATGGCGCTTGCGTATGCTGAATACTTTCATTTAAAAGCAAAAATAGCGCTTACATTTTAGACCCTTGGAAAGTTTATCCTGTATAATACAAAATCCGCTCATTTTCTGTGCATTTTCACACGCCTAAATATGGCATCATCAAGTGTAAACCGCTTTAATTGGTCCTGTTAAAGGCTAAAAATAAGCGCTTATAGGGAGTAAACATGAGACGTCCATTTTCTGTAAATGTTTTTTTATATAAAATAGTGGCCGGAGAAATTGAGTATTTAATGCTCAAACGCAACCCTCGAACTGACTTAAAGATACCCGGCTTTTGGCAATGCGTCAGTGGTGCTCTTGAAAAAGATGAAAATTTTGTAATGGCAGCTAAACGCGAGGTATTTGAGGAAACCGGACTGCTAATAGAGACGGTTACAGCGACCGGATTTAAACTGACTTACCCTATTCAAAATGAATGGCGCACCCACTACGGGCCGGATCCTATCGACGTGGTTGAGCCTGTTTTTTTCAGTAAAGTAGACGCGGATCCGGTGTTGTCCGAGGAGCATTCTCATTTTGAATGGCTTGCCTATTCAAAAGCTTATCAACGTTTAACCTTTGGTGATTATCAACGCGCTATTCAGTCGGTTAACAGCATGCTGAAGGCTTGAAGGCTGGAAAGCTTGAGGACTTGAAAGCTGGAAGGTTGGAAAGCGTGAGATCTGGGGGCGTTATAAGCGTCATCAGTTGAGAGTGAGAGCAAATCCAAGAATCTTAACCACCAATATTTATTTTCAGGAATTATTATTATGAAACGTGTTGTCTTGTATTCTATGAGCAATTGCCCGCATTGTGACGCGGCTAAAAAGTATCTGTCGCAACACAATATCCAGTTTCGTTTAGTCAATGTTAAAACAGCAGCAGGGCAAAAAGAATTTAGTAGAAGCGGTTATCGCGGAGTGCCAATTCTAAAAATAGGGGATCAGTTTATAAATGGCTTTTCTGTTAAGGAATTTAATAGGCTTTATCAGCTGTAAAACTAAAAAAGCTGCATACCACAGCATTCGAAAGTTTAATATTCAAATGGTGTGGTATACAGCTTTTTTAAACAAGTGTTATTGGAATGATAATTAATCAGGTAACACTAATCAGGTAACATTAATCAGGTAACACTAATCAGGTAACACTAATCAGGTAACACTAATCAGGTAACATTAATCAGGTAACATTAATCAGGTAACATTAATAAGGCCATTTTAATCAGGCAATACCGCGTTATGGTAAACCTCTTGCACATCATCACAGTCTTCTAACATGGCCATAAATTTTTCAAATTTATCAACATGCTCAGGGGCAATATCATGGTCTATTTGTGGTACAAAAGTTATTTCTTCTATATCCAGTTCAAGATTCGGGTAAATCTCATTTAATGCTGTTTTTGCTTTATAAAATTCAGTATGAGGACAAAAAACAGTGATCTTAGCGTCTGCACCTTCGACATCGATCACGTCAACATCGGCCATCATCAGCTCTTCTAAAACGGCTTCATCATCTTCGCCTTTAAATACAAAAACAGCTTGATGTTCAAACATATGCGCAACCGTACCCGGTGAACCAATTTTACCACCCGTTTTCATAAAACAGTTGCGTACATCAGTCCAGGTACGTTTATTATTATCGGTTAAACAATCAACAATAACGGAACAACCACCAGGACCATAACCTTCATAGCTGGCACGTTCATAATCTTCACCGCCGCCGCCTTTCGCTTTTTCAATCGCACGTTCGATAACGTGTGTTGGTACTTGGTCTTTTTTGGCGCCGTCGATTAAATGACGTAATGAGAGGTTTCCGTCGGGATCGAAGCCACCATTTTTAGCTGCAACGTAAATCTCTTTACCGTACTTAGAATAAACTTTAGTTTTAGCGCCCGCTGTTTTGGCCATCGACAATTTGCGGTTTTGATATGCTCTTCCCATCTGATTAGACTCTTATATTGGATTGTTAAAAATAATAGTTAGAATTTTACCTCTTAAGGAGACCATTATGAAAGTCCCGCATCAAAAAAGTTTGTTTTACACAAATATTTATGGGTTTTACTGATTTCAAATCAAAAAATCAGTAAAAATGAGCAAGATTTTCCTTCCTAAGAATATTTAAAGTGCGTTTTCCCGATAGTGATAGGCCTTCATTTTATCTATTGGCATAAAGTGAAGGCAAAAAAAAGAGTATAAAATCGCTATTATGAACTGCAGGATAACATTGAACAACCTGCTTTATCCCGCGCCCAATCCGGACGTTTTTGAGCATAACTGTTATGCTCGGGTTGATCATCATAGGGGGTTTTTAATATTTCCTGCAGTGTGGCAATTTCACTGAAATCACCCTTTTCAGCAAGTTCGATAGCCTGCTGCGCCAGGTAATTACGGATGACATATTTAGGATTGACTTTATTCATGGCCGTCGCACGCATTTCTTGACTTAAACCATCAGCATTAACTCTGTCAAGATAAGACCCTAACCACTGAGTAAAGTCTTTAATATACTGATCATCAAGATCCAGCAAGCTGTAATAGCATGGACCTAATTTTGCCATCCATTGGGTGGCTGTTTGTGTCTCTAAATCATTGCCAATATTTGCAAGTAAACGGTAAAAGACGGTCATATCTGTTTCTACGGCAGCCAATAATTTTTCTAAGGATTTAAACAGCGCTAAATCAGTTTCACCCTGATAATGTTTAAAGCCTAATTTTGCTGCCATCATATCGCACCATTTACGGTGATAATCTGTGCCATAATCACTGAGTATGGTCTGCAATGGTTCAGCTTCACCGATCAATGGAAAAATGGCATTGGCCAACTGAAATAAATTCCACTGACTAATTTCTCCCTGACCGCCAAAACGATAGCGTTTTTGCCCTTCATCCGTGGTGTTCGGTGTCCAATCAAGATCAAAATCGTCAATCCAGCCATAGGGACCATAATCTATAGTTTCACCAATAATTGACATATTGTCGGTATTCATTACTCCGTGTACAAAACCAACCCGCATCCAATTAACCACAGTATCACAGGTACGCTCGCAGACTTCCTTAAACCACTCAAGGTAGACTTGTTGATCAAATACCCCTGAAGCGGGCGCTAAATGAGGATAATCAGACTTAATACAATGCTCTACAAGCTGTATTAAAAGTTGTTCATCACCGCGAGAGGCGGGCAGCTGAAAACTACCAAAACGTAAAAAAGAAGAAGATACGCGGCACACTATGGCAGTCGGCTCTAATGCCGCATTACCGTCATACATCATATCCCGAACAACTTGATCGCCGGTTAAGCATAAACTTAAAGCGCGTGTTGTTGAAATACCTAAATGAAACATCGCCTCGGAGCACAAAAACTCACGTATGGAGGAGCGTAGCACCGCCATACCATCTGCCCGGCGAGAGTAGGGGGTTGGACCTGCGCCCTTTAACTGCAGTGTTTGGTGACCTAAATTTGTCGTGAGTAACTCGCCCAGATTGATTGCCCGTCCATCCCCTAATTGTCCGGCCCATTGACCAAACTGATGACCACCGTAACAAAGTGCATAGGGCTGCATTCCATCAAGCAATAGATTGCCGGTCATTATTTGAGGAAATTCAGGGCTGTCCACGGCTTCGGTGCTAAAACCCAATTGTTCTGCCAATAAGCTGCTAAGGGCAACTAATTTGGGCGCTGTTGCTTTTACCGGAGAAACCAATGAATAAGCTGCATTTTCTACGCTGCGGCAGTAATTATCGGTTTCATTATCAGCAGGTAAATTATTTCTAAGACGGTTATCAAACTTAAGATGGTTGAACGGCATGGGTTTCTTCCTTGCTGAAGATAAGAGAATTTTATACCTAAATTACTTGAGAATACAGTCACTAGCAAGACCATAAATGCTTACATTCCAGGTAGAAGACTGATGATTTTGTTATTCTAAATCAAAGCCTGCTAACAACTTAAAGCATCGCTTATCGTCTTGCTCTGCCGGGTATTAGCCCGAAAGCGTGCAATGCGTTTGCGTTGCAGCGCCTGAAAAGGGAATAACACCTTAAGATGTTAAATACCTGTATTTACAACTTTCGAAAGAGGATCAACGCAGTTAATCGCTCGAAAGGTCATGTTACGCTTTGTACCAGGATTCGAGAGAAAATTCGTATCTTCAAGTAGTGTTGGCATATACCATACTAAATCAGTCGGGTATATTGAGCAACCAATAGTTAGGTGATAGCGGTATGCACTAAGATAGGATAAGCCTTGCTGCTGCAAATAAATGCCAACATTGTTATTTTTGTTCGCAAATGCAGCAATGACATCAGCTCCAAATATTCGTAGGGTGGTTGAGGTAAAACCATCAAACAGACCCAATCTACGATGCAGATTAAACCTACCTTGACCTGAGTGGAGTCATAACCGGCAATTTTCTATTATCCTAGCAGCTAATGGTATTATCTAATTCACTGTCAGTGACTAAAATTTATTGGTTATTAAAAAATAAGAAGAAGTACTCCTTAAGGCCGTGTGAAAATGAAACAAGTTTATATATTACTTTGAAACAGATGCTATCATTGTTCGATTTATTCATTATCAGAGTATGCTGTCATGAAAGCGTTGCAGTATATTGCCCATTATCTCGTGAATATAGTTCAACCAAATGAAACACTGATAAGACAAAATTAACTTGAAAATTATTTGCTAAGTCGTTATTTCAATAAGTATTGCATTTGTAATGAATGTGTACTTTATGATTCCAAACTGCAACTTATAACGCATTGATTAGGCACGCATACTCTATGTATCAGGTATTCAGGGTAGTAAATTATTGATGCCTAAAAAATATCGACATGATTCGAAAAAACTTTTGAAGAACTGAAGTTTGCCAGTAATAGCAACAATATACGATAAGTTATGCAAGCATGGTGCCTTGGCCTTCACCATCATATGGTTTCTCATGCATTTCTGATTGATTATCGAACAGAAAGGTCAACAGACCCTATGCTTTTTTTTAGCACAAAAAAATTATTGGGGAAGGATAAAAACATAAGCAGCGTATTCATTAACTGCCCAAGCGCAATAGTGCAAAGCCGTTCTCTAATATTTCTAGCTTAATTAATTACATTATTAGCATCTTCTGTGAAAGTGAGACTTCTTGTCTTGCTGAATTTATTAGTCACCTTTGAAGGTTAAAACCATCGGCTTTAGCTGCTCGGCTTTAGCTATAATATCTTAATAGGTATTCGGTTAGGAGATGGGAATGGATTATCGATATGGTAGCCATATGGTTTTTAAGATTGAGTATCATTTTTTGCTACTAAATATATGCCCATGTTACTTCAAGAGACTTTGACAGGCGTAAGCCCGGAGAGCAGAGCAAGAAACAACATGAGCTAATGATTATTCTCTTTGCGATTGTGGCAACGTAGTAACTAGCGTTGCGTAGGGTAAGGAAAATTTTACCAATCTGCGTTGTTATAAAATATTTATGCAGAATAAACAGACTGTAATTCTATGCCTAGTATATCGGCACAATTTGCCTTGCTGACTTTGCATCTTGAAGCATCATGTGTATAGGTATCAAGTTTTAAAGGGTGATGTTGGGTTGAAGGTCAGAGAATTGAGCAGGCAAACATATGATTTTCTGAAATTGAGATTTTAAAAGGAGCCGTTAGCAAAGCTGATGTTCAGTTTTTGGTTTCAGCTCCCCTTAATATGGCACAAAGTGAAATAATGACAGGGTGAAGGGGGAGATCATCATTTAAACTATTTGAAAGTACCCCAACTTAAAAAAGTGATACTTGGGGAGCATTTTTGGTCTCGAGGAAATTTTTGTGTCACATCTGGAGATGTTACCAAAGAAATTATTGAAGAGTATTTAACCCATTATTTTGAGCTGAAAGTCATGATGATTTTATAAATGAGCACTAAAAGCACGGGCCTTTGACCCGTATCCGGACTTTAGTCCATAAACCCTAAACCACCTACTTTAGTAGGTGGCTGTTGAGTTGCAGGGGTGTTGATAAAGGAACTAATATTGAGTAATAATAAAAAAAAATTCGCTACTATTTCAGATGTTGCTAAGCATGCTCAGGTTGGGAAAACTAGCGTTTCACGATATTTGAATAATGAAAAAGATAAATTATCAGATCTGATAAGAGATAAAATTTCCCTGGCGATATCGGATCTTGATTACCGGCCAAATCATTCTGCCCGTATGCTAAAAGCAGGGAATTCCAAGTTAATTGGCGTCGTCATTGCAGACATTACCAACCACTATTCAATAGAAGTTTTACAGGGCATCGAACAGATTTGTCGTAAAGAAGGTTACATGCTCATCCTATGTAATACTAACAACGAAAAAGAGCTGCAAAAAAAATACCTCAGCCTGCTGGAAGCCCATCGAGTAGACGGTATCATCATCAATGCGTTAGGAATGGCACAAGATCACTTGGATGCTTTTTCAAAACTGGAGTGCCCTTTTGTATTAGTGGATAGGGGAGCGACTGGCTTAGGCGTGGATACTGTTGGGTTAGATAACGAAGCTGCAGTACTTAAGCTGTGTAATCATTTATTAGATAAATGCTATGAGTCAATATTGGTTGTCACACAACAACTAGACAATGATACTAGGCGAGTACGTGTCGAAGCAATACAACATTTTGTAGAGCAAGTACCGAATCTTACCTGTCAAGTGGTTGAAATCGATATAAATGATGATCGACTCACAGAGGTGATTGACGAATTCATTAAAACCAACAGAGGATTAAAAAAAGCCATTTTCTCAACCAATGGTATGGCAACGATGGCCGCAGCACAGGCGCTAAAAAAATTAGATTTACATCTAGGGTCGCAAATCGGTTTAGTGAATATCGATGATCCTGAATGGGCCCAACTTGTTGATGGTGGCATTACTGTTATGCGTCAACCTACCGAGGAAATTGGGCAAACAGCTTGTAAACGCCTGATTGCGCGAATTCAAGGTGACAATCAACCTGCCCTCGATATTAAATTGACTGCCAAACTGATCGTTCGTAGCTCTGCCTAGAGAATTTGACACCAATCACATTTTAATTTCTTTTTGTTATGTATAGATCACACTTTATTCTATTTGGTATTGTTAGGAATCGGTTCCATGGTAGGTTTGCCACCACAAAATAGCAAAATAGCAAAATAGCAACTTAGCAAAGTAACGATAACTCAAACTGTCTGATGGAGAATATAATGAAAAGAAGAATACTTGCCCTAATTATGGCATCTGCACTGGTTGGATGTGGTGAATCTGGTGAATCTGGTGATTCAAAGGTAGTAAAATTGATCGCGGCCCACAACCAGACCAATATAAGCAATCCGTACCAAACGGGCATGGTCAAACTGAAAGAGATAGCCGAGAAATCGGGGCTGTTCAATGTTGAGGTACACGCCGGCACAATCGGCACTAATGAAAGTGAATTAGTCGAAAAATTGGTGCTTGGCGGCGCGGACATCGTGCTTGTTTCACCTGGTTTGATGACTTCAGCCGGCATTGATGAAGTAGATATGTTTTCGTTACTCTATCTATTTAATGATTACAATCATTGGGAAAAAATAGTTGATGGTGAAGTGGGTGATAAAATCGCTGATATTATCTATACCAAGTCAGGTGAGAAATATCGCGTGGCTGCATACTGGACGGCAGGTGTTCGCCATTTGTACAGTAACAAACCCGTCAATACGGTCGAAGATGCTAAGGGTCTGAGGATCCGTACACAAACATCGGGTGTAGTATCAAGATACTGGCAAGAAATTGGTGCTGTTCCAACCTCTGTTGCGTGGGGTGAGCTGTATCAAGCTTTATCAAGTAACGTCGTTGACGGTGCTGAAAATGCCTACCCTTATTTCGTCCCGATGGAGCACCACAAAACAGATAATGGTAAATATATATCAGAAACCGGACACGATTACACTACGCGTTTACTGTTAGTGCGTAATAGTGTGTGGGAAGACTTTACGCCCGAGCAGCGTCAAGTCTTTGACTTGGCGATAAAAGAGGGGACACAAGCTGAGCGTCAAGCACTATACAGTGAAGAATCGGTGTATAAACAACAAGCAATTGACGACGGTGCTGTAGTGAATATGCTGGATCGCACCCTCTTTGTTGAAAAAGCAAAACAAATTCAAAATGAATGGGCTGAAAAAGTGGGCCTTACGGATACGTTAAAAACCATCCGTAATACTAAGTAGCTAAATGGTTCTGGAAAATGTTATGAAATTACTTACTTCAATAATAGCAAAATTGCAGATGGCCATCGGCACGTTATGTCTGGTCATTTTTGTCGCTGCAACACTGACACAAGTGATCACGCGTTACATGGGTATATCTGTTTTATGGACAGAAGAAATTGCAGTTAATGCCTTTGTTTGGGCAATATTGTTAGGGGCTGCTGTGATGGTGCGGGAAAAAGAACACTTCAGTTTTAGTGGTATCACCCATCGTTATGAAGGCACTAAACGCTCTGTAATTATTATTGTTCAGAATCTAATTATGTTGGTGTTCTGTATACTTTGTTCTATCTACAGTATTGAAATAATGCAAACATTTTGGAATTCACGTTGGATAACACTTCCAGAACTAAAACAAGGTTATGTGTGGTTGATAATGCCGGTGACTTTTATCACTTCCAGCATCTATCTAATCGATGATATTTACCAAGAAATAATGAAAGTTAAGGAGGCTTTATGATACTGGGGTTAATTACGCTGCTGTTTATCGCGTTGGTCATTTTCGGTATTCCAATTGCCTTTTCGATCGGTATCGCCTCATTGGTGGGTATAGCGACAATGACTGGTACACCTAATACCATGATTCCGATGAAGATGTTTTACGGTTTAAATTCTTACGTTTTATTAGCCGTACCGTTATTTGTATTAACAGCAAATCTTATGAATAGCGGTGGTATTTCGCGTCGTTTAATTGACTTTTCGATTGCGTTAGTGGGCAGAAAACCCGGTGGTTTGGGCCATGCTAATGTGATCGTGTCAATGTTGTTTGCCGGGGTGAGCGGCTCTTCAACGGCTGATACGGCTGGAGTTGGCAAAATCCTTATCCCCAACATGATTAGCAAAGGTTATTCAAGAGAGATGTCTGTTGGCGTCACAGCAGCCTCTTCAACTATTGGCAGTATTATCCCGCCAAGTATAACAATGGTTATTTTTGGTGGATTAACCAACACCTCAGTCGGCGCTTTGTTTGTCGGAGGAATGTTACCTGGCCTGTTGATCGGTGTTGGTATGATGTTTGTTATCAGCAGGATCGCCCGTCGCGATAACCTTCCAGTCATGGAACGGGTAAGCCGAGCAGAGTTTATTGGGTTAGCAAAAAATGCCGTACCAGCGATGATCACCCCCTTAATTATTATCGGTGGTATTGTCTTTGGTGTCTTTACACCAACGGAATCTGCTGCATTTTCAGCCGTTTATGCTTACTGTCTCAGTGCTTATTATTACAAAACAATCAGCTTTAAAGATTTACCTAAAATATTTGTTAGTACATTAAAAATCAGTAGCTTATCGTTATTTGCACTGGCAGCTGCATCTGCGCTGGGGGAGTTTTTAGGCTATTATCAAATCAATACCTTAGTATCTGGTTTCTTCAACGGTTTAGGCGGCAGCGAATATATGTTCTTATTCATTGTTATTCTGTTTTTTCTCTTTATCGGTACCTTTATGGATGCCATTCCGGCAATGGTATTGTTCGTCCCGGTAATTTACCCGGTAGCGGTATCTCTGGGGATAGAGCCTGTCCAGTTTGGGGTGCTCATTATTATGACTCTGTCCGTCGGCTTAGTGACGCCGCCTTACGGATTGTGCTTGCTCATTGCCAGTACCATTGGTGGATTGCCCATGAACCAATCATTTAAGGCGGTTATCCCTTATATATCCGTGATTGTTTTGGTGATGCTAGCGGTTGTTTTTATGCCATTCATATTATTAATCTAAATGTATAAGCGACCAGAGAAACCCTTTAATTAATTTGGGAATCAGTTCCATAAAAGGGCGAGATAAGATGAAAGAAATAAATCATTTTAAATTCATAATATTAGGTGAATCTATGGTGATGTTTGTGGCCATGCAACCCAGCAAACTCCGCGAAGTTCAGCAGTTTAGCCGTCATATTGCAGGCGCAGAGTAAAACGTTGCGATCGGCATGGCACGCAGAGGATTTGACACCACCTACCTCACTAAAGTCGGCAACGACTGTCTGGGGGAGTTTATTTGCAGTGCACTTGAAAAAGAGCATGTCAATATGGGTAGTGTGCTGCTCAGCGACAGTCATCCAACGGGATCTCAATTGAAGTCAAATGAAGTCGATCGACGCGATCCCTGCGCAGAGTGTTTTCGAAAAAATTCTGCCGCGAGCAGACTCTGTGCTGCAGACTTTGATACAAGAATATTAGCGAATCAAGCACATTGACATTTAACCGGTGTGGTGGCCGCGGTTTCTCCGTCGATGCGAGACCTCTGCCATCACGCCTTAAAAGAAGCCAGAAAGATGAACTGCAGTGTTTCCTTTGATCCTAACTTGCGACCTGCTTTATGGTCGAGTGAAGCGCAAATGATAAAAGAGATTAACGCGTTAGCCTTTAAATCAGACATAGTGCTACCGGGCATCGCTGAGGGGGAAATTTTGGTTGGTAGCGATCAACCTGAAGTTATTGCTGACTTTTCTTTGAATTAAGGGGTTAAGACTGTTTTTGTTAAATTAGGTGGTAATGAAGCGTATTACAAGAACGCACACGGAGAATAGCGCATCGCGACACCATTTCCGGTTAAGTGTGTTGTGGATACTGTCGGTGCCGGCGATAGTTTCGCGGTTGGTGCGCTCTCCGCGATGTTAGAAGGTCAATCTATCGGCAGTGTCGCGAGTAGAGGCAACTTGTTTGGCTCTTTAGCGGTACAGGTAGGTGCTGATATTGACGGCTTGCCGACGCGTCAGGAACTGATTTAATTATTAGTATAGAGAAAGAATATGAAGAAAAAAGTGCTGTTATATAAAAGTATTCCTGAAGAGCAGTTAAACAGACTAAAAGCGCAATTTGATCTGTCCTATTTTGTGGGCATTAATGATCATAATCGCGCTAACTTTATAGCTGCATTAGCAGAAGCTGAAGGTTTGATTGGTGCAAGTGAGCCGATGCCGGCAGTAATTTTAGATAAAGCAACGAGGTTAAAAGCAATATCAACCATTTCAGTCGGTACTGACCAGTTTGATTTAGAGTATCTTGCCACACGTGACGTGGCCTTGATGCATACGCCTTTAGTGCTGACGGATACAACCGCTGATACTATTTTTATGCTGATGATGTGTACTGCCCGTCGCGCTGTTGAGCTATCAAATATGGTACGCGAGGGGCGTTGGCAGGCAAGTATTGGATGGGAATTTTTTGGAGCCGATGTGCATGGAAAAACCTTAGGAGTGGTTGGGATGGGCCGTATTGGTTATGCCTTAGCGAAGCGTGCTCACTTAGGCTTTGATATGAAAATTAACTACTTTAATAATACCAGTAATAAAAGGGCTGAACAGGATTTTTCTGCGCAGCGTATGGAGTTGGCAACGCTGCTCAAAACCTCTGATTTTGTCTGCGTTATGTTGCCCCTTACGCCTAAAACGAAAAACATGTTTGCCCAAGCAGAGTTTGAAATGATGAAGAAAGAAGCTATTTTTATCAACGGGTCACGTGGGAAAATAGTCAATGAAGCAGATCTTATTACTGCACTGCAAAATAAAACCATCCGTGCGGCAGGATTAGATGTCTTTGAAGTGGAGCCTTTGTTAGGCAATTCGCCACTGTGCAGATTAGATAACGCGGTTTTATTCCCGCATATCGGCTCTGCTACGACAGAAACGCGACTTAAGATGGTCAGCAATGCGGTCGATAATATTATTGCCGCGCTTAATGGCGATATTTCAAAAAATTGCGCAAACGCGAGATTAATGAAGTAGAAACAAAGTCTCATATTTAATCGTTCACCAAAAGGAAGATAAGCATGTTTGTAGGAAATTACAATAAAATTGCAGAGTATGGTTACCTTAGCCAGCCTCTAGTTAATAAGATAAAGCAGGCGCTAACACTTATTTTAAGCGGGCCCGTCGTAGGTAACCATGTGATAGAAGAAAATGATTTTTGGTTCGAAATGCTCGAGCTAAGCACCCGTCCGGCTAACAGTAAAAATTTTGAAATACACAAGCAATTCATTGATGTGCATGTACTTATAAAAGGTCAGGAAATAATGGGCTTTGCCAACAACGAATTAACCGTGACGGATTTATCCATGAGTGCTGAAGATGTATATTTTGGCACAACCCAGAATGGTCAATATATTGAGCTTAATGAGGGTGGGGTAGCAATTTTTTATCCCGGTGAAATTCACAAACCGCTTTGCCATATAGAGGGTGATGCACAGCAGGTAAGGAAAGCAGTTATTAAAATCAGACAATCTTTTCTTATCTCAAGTGTGGAACAGATGTGATTTTGTATTAATCTAGAAAAATTAATATAGGTAAGGTATGAGCTGCAGTAAGGAATCATTTTTCTTTTAAAAAATTCTATGGAAGTGTTTTTAACAGCAAGGCTGAACCTTTTTTTACTAACGACTACCAAGGAAATAAAATGGCAGACATTGGCATTATTGGACTCTTAGTGATAGGGAAAAACCTTTTCTTAAACATGAATGAGCACGGCTTTAAAGCGATAGCGAATGTCATAATAGCTCCTCATCCTATGGTATTAGGGAGTTACATAAGTTGATGCCTATTTTGGGGAATGTTATGAAATCCGGGTTTAAAGCCACATTAGTGACCGATGGGCATTTATTGGGTGCATCGGGTAAAGTGCCTACTGCCTTCATATTACGTCAAAGCTTTACATGATGGGCCGTTAAGTCAACTGCAGGATAGGGACATTCTTTGCTTAGATGTCAATAACGGTAGCCTTTGTGTTAAAACCGATATAAGTCAACGCACTATATTTCATTCTAATTTAGACCATGAGCATATTGGCGTAGGCCGATAACTGCTCTCATTATTTTTTAACGTAGTATCAAGCGCAGAAATAGGCGCAATTATTTTTAATTTATAAGGATTTAACATGAATTGGACTCTTTCACCTGCAGAGGTTTTTGCTTATTCCCCTGTCGTGCCAGTGATGGTAATTAATCATCTTGAAGATGCATTGCCAATGGCTAAAGCGCTGGCTGCGGGGGGGGTTAACGTCTTTGAGGTGACATTAAGAACAAAAGTTGCTTTAGAGGCGATTAAAGCTATCGCGACCGCTATGCCCAAGGCCATGATTGGGGCTGGCACTATTATTAATGCACAACAATAGGATGCTGCTGTTGCAGCCGGGGCAAAATTTATTATTTCTCCTGGATATAGCCAACTATTATTAGAGCATGCGAAAACAGGATCTGCCCCCTTGATCCCAGGCGTTTCAACGCCTTCAGAGATTATTAGCGCCTTAGAGTCGGGTTATGATCATCTGAAATTCTTTCCTGCCGAGGCAAATGGGGGGGCTGCTGCATTAAAGGCTATTGCCGGGCCGCTACCTCAGGTGTCTTTTTGCCCAACGGGTGGGATAAGTCCGGCCAATGTTGCTGATTATATGGCATTAAACTGTGTTGCAACGGTGGGCGGGTCCTGGATGTTACCCAATGATGCCATTGAAAGTGGTGATTGGGCTAAGGTCACTGAGCTTGCTAGACAGGCGGTGTCTTTGATGGCAAATTTAAAGGCTTAATGCATTAACAGTCCTCTGCTGCGATTTGGCCTGTTTTTTATGCTTTTTTTCAGCATTATTGCTTAGTTATGTCATTAAAAATATGATGAAACGGTAAAGATTTAAAAAATCGTGTAGTGTATCTTATAACATTTAGACATGCGGATTATCTTATTCGTGTTTCAGTCGATACTGGAAATAATTCTGCTGTTATTTATAGTGATCTAAGATCTTCGCTACCGAATTAAAAAGAAGTAAGGTATAGTTTAAGCCATTAAATTATACAGTTTTGATATATGCCTCCTTCAAAAATTCAATCAATTGCACTTAAGTATCTATCTGCATATTCATTCGAAGTGCAAGATCAAATCAGAACCATGATTGAACAGGATACATTAGGTCGTTTTTTACTTAAAAAATATCCTCAAAAACATAATATTAACAATGATAAAATGCTTCGTGAATATGTAATGGACTTGAAAAATACTAATTTACGGAAATCTTCACCGTTAAGTAAAATCATTTACGATAAGAAAATTCATGTTATTAACAATGCGCTGGGTTTACATACTTTTATTTCAAGAGTGCAGGGGGGGAGATTAAAAAGTAAAAATGAAATACGAATCAGTGAAATTTTCAAAACAGCACCGCAAGCATTTTTAGAAATGATTGTTGTTCATGAGTTAGCCCACCTGAGAATAAAGGCGCACGATAAAGCATTTTATCAATTGTGCCAGCATATGCTGCCCGAGTATCATCAGTTAGAATTTGAAATGCGTTTATACCTTACTCAACTCGACCTTAAAGGAAAAATTTACTGAGGGTTACGAGCACTGGCCTGATTTCGATACATTAATAAAAGGTCTTGGGGTTTTTAGCTATTTATCTGTTTAAATAATTCAAAGTTAAAGGCTTGAGGAGATCTAAATAAAAAAGGTTAAGATAATACCTTAACTCTTTTCTTCAAATCCAACATTCTGAATATTAATGAGCTTTACTGTTCGTACCATTACGCACTAAATCTTGGCCTGTTTGAAATACTTCTTCCGTAATCCAACGTGATAATAATAATTGGTGCTCGTCATCTAATACTGCGACAAAACGACGACCATCTTTATTGTTTGTCGCCATTGCCACACCTGCTACATTTGTCAAATCCAAATCATCATTTTCAACTGCAATTAAAAAACTTTCTAGCTCTGCTAGGTTTGTGATGATATCTGCTTCGTTATTCATATTTACATTCTCTTGCTGAACTAAGTCTATAATCGCAGAATGTTACGGTGTTTATCTTTCTAAGGCAACTCTTCACTTCATTGGCAATGGGGTAATGTAATATAGTGTCATACTAAATTTGGTGTCCAATTTGTTATTTTTTTAAGGTGTTTAGGAAGGCAAGTTATCTCCTTAAGGAGATAACTTGCCTTAGAAGTATTAATCAACTTAGTGGGAAAATAATGATTATTTTATTTTTTAAATTTCCTGTTGTTTAACTCAACCACAATAAATCTACTTATTTATAACTTAACAGAACCAAGGCAATGAATATTAATCCAATACCCCAACCTAAACGAAAAACTAACTGAATTCCCCTGATTTAAAAATACTTTAATGACAACCTATGCATTTCTGCTCGTTAAGGTACTTTAATACCCGTTAAATTCAGTCAATCTAACCATTTAACGTATTTTTCAATGAAATTTTACTGACTATCTTAATAAATAACTTACATTAGGGCTGATATTTATGATTCTTTATATTAAATTATAGCCATTATAATTAATGGATGTCCGCAATTTTTTTCTTATTAACAGTAGTAGGGCTGTTTAATAGATATTCGAAAAGTGCTCTAGGTTTTCCTATTGCTTTTTTAAAATTTAATATTAACTTTTAGGGTAAAAATAACAATGAAAATGTTAATAATTGGTGCGAATAGTGCCTTATCTACACTTCAATTCACTTTAAACCACAGCTTACCCAGAAAAACAGATGTGTCTGTTTTTTGCTTAAATACCAATGAAAAAGTGAATGGTGATGAGGGAATGGTTTTTTACGGTGCACCTAATTCAGCCTGTGGTTCGGTCAAAATAAGCGATAGCTCAATTGAATTTGATCTCAATAGTGTCCCAAGTCACATTAAAAAGTTTGCGATAACGGCAACATTAGATCAGGGTGTTTTTGGAGAGCAGGATAATATCAGATTAAAAGGAACTGATTTTGAATGTTTATTAGAAACACAAGATCGTTCCGAAAGAGCGTTAATTCTTTTAGAGATTTATAAACATCATAATGCATGGAAAGTACGTTTTGTGGGGCAGGGATTTAATGGTGGATTGCAGCCTTTAGCTGAATTATATGGTGTTGATGTTGCTGACGTTGCTGACGTTGCTACTGAAACTCCTGTTCCTAAGCCAATTGCTCCACCTACCAATCTGAGTAAAATAAGCCTAACTAAATCCGCGCCCAAAGTTGATTTAAGTAAACGCGCTGGAGATTTAGGTTTAATCAAAGTAAATTTAAATTGGAATAAAAAAGCGGGTGGTTTCTTCGCCTCTAAAATTGACTTAGATTTAGGGGCATTTATTGAATTAGATAATGGTCATCGTCAAATCATACAGGCTTTAGGGGATAGTTTTGAATGTTCCCCCTATATTAAATTGTTAGCGGATGATCAGACAGGGGCAAGCCAACAGGGCACATGGTTGCATATTGACGGTAATAAACTCCAAGATGTAAAACAGATTATTATTTTTGCTTTTATTTATAAAGGCGTTACTAATTGGAATAAAATAGATGCAAAAGTTACTTTGCATGTTCCTGAAATGCCGCCTATTGAAACTAAATTGACCGAGCAGGATAAAAATAACAGTTTTTGTGCTATTGCGGCAATAACCGTCAATAATGGTTTTGTTAATGTCGAACAATTAAATCGATTATTTTTGGGACACGAAGACTGTGACGAAGCGTTCGGATGGGGATTTAACTGGAAATTGGGCAGTAAATAACCTTGTCAATTGATAGATCAGTAACTGGCCACCTCTAATTGACTAAATATTAATCCTCTTTTTTATTTTATTCGGTTAGAAAAATGGGTGGCCTAGTTCGTTAAGCATAGTTCGTTTAGCCTAGTTCGTTTATTAATAAATGTTCGCAATTGTTTATGATTTAAAGAATATAAGGTATGCAGCCTTTTTTGTGTTGATAAACAAGAAAGGCTGGTTTAGATAACGGCGCGATTTGTACCTGTTATTTGTGTAAAAGAGTTGAGTAATAGGCGTTTAATGTTACCTGATAGCGATCAAAACGAAGGCAAAGATGAGGTAAGCATATTTTAGATATTACGAAAAAGGATATTAATTATATCGATACTCAACCTTGTAGATTTTCGCTATTAAAAGGTTGAGTTCCTCTGCTGTTACAGTCGATATTATTTGCTAAATCCTAAAATTATTTTATACAAAGAGTGTGCATCATCACTACCACAAAGCTCACGTATAGAGTGCATTGCTAAAGTAGGAAGTCCAACATCAAGTGCATCAATCCCAAGTCTTGTCGCAGTTAATGGACCAATAGTTGAACCACATCCCATATCACTTCTTGTTACAAACTCTTGATACGGCTCATTTACAGCGTTAGCGACATTCATAAATCTTGAAATAGTTGTCGAGTTTGAAGCATATCTCTGGTTGGCATTTATCTTTATCACAGTGCCTTTATTTATCTGTGGAGCATGATTAGCATCGTGTTTGGATGGAAAGTTGGGATGGATTGCATGTGCATTATCAGCAGAGATTAAAACCGAGCCTCTTATCATCTGCATATAGTCCTCATAATCGCTATACATTCTTCTAAGCGTATTCTCTAAAAAGCTCCCACTGGCACCACTGGTTGACTCACTACCAACTTCTTCATGGTCACTGGCAATAAATATCATCGGTTTATCATCATCTACACTGCATATACTTAGCAGTCCAACATAACAGCTAAGCAGGTTGTCTAACCTTGCACTCGCTATAAAGTCGTCATGTAAACCTAGATATGAAGCATTCACTGTGTCATAAAAACTAAGTTCATTTGCATAAAGGGCTTTGATATCTCTAATCCCCAACTTTTCAAGCTGCAATTTTAAGAAATCATCAAACTCAAAATCATCATTTGTTGTAAGGATAGGTGAGATATCTGTCTGCTTATTGACCGTTCTCTCTTTATTCG
>JBLHWW010000073.1:0-18662 GCA_047629075.1 Psychromonas sp.
CTGAATCTGGATCTGCAAGTAGTTTGAGTAGAGGTTGGAGTGTCTAACTTAACGCGGTGATTTGTAACAATAGAATCTGAACAATTCAGGCTGATATTAGCCTTAGTCGTTATCTTGCTGCTGCCAAAGTGAGCGCCTTAGCTTTCATTACTAATACAGGTTAGGGTTTGTTGATCTTGTGTGCGCATTTTTGCAGCAATTTGTGCGTGCTTTATAGCAGGCAGCGCTGGTGTAGTGTTGTTATTCCCCATAAGCAGGCGATAGCAGATACGCTGGTGCGCAAAAATGCTGCCCTTCGGCTTCATTCAAAAGCGTCCTGCATTGCGTTAAGCAAAGTTTACAGAGAATAATTATGCTGCTCTCCTGATGCCTTACTCAGAACACTTTTATATTGAGTGAAATTTGTACTGCAAAGGTTAGCAGACTCTATTTTTGTGTCAATTTGCAACGGCTAATGATTTTCTCAAGGTAAAGCTATTCTGCAATCATTAATCAGCCCTTAGATTATCGCTATGATGAACTGCGCTTATTGGTCATTTTCTAATAGACTGGACTGCTATTGATGAGTTGTTAATTACGGAGGTAAGATACAGATAAAGTGGTAAAGCATTTGATTTTGTTACTTTTCATAGTAATCTCTAGGTTAAAAATCATCCTTGCACTTATTTGAACACCGGTCGAATGATTTTTTCCGCATAAAAGCGGTTTCGTTGAACAGATAACTTAATATTTGAGGTGACATAGAATGAATATAGTTTGGGCAACAAGTGAGGCCGCACCCTATGCAAAAACAGGCGGTTTAGCTGATGTATCATACTCACTACCATACGCTTTAGCTGAAAATGGCCACAATGTTTCAGTTTTTATGCCCTATTATCCGCAAGTGATGGCTGAAAAATGTGCTGATACAGAGTGTGTGCATGAACTGCTGGGTGTCCCTTTTGGAGAAGGAAACGAGGAATGGGCACGTATCAGACGGCACAAGGTCAGTGAAAACCTTTCTTTTTACTTTATAGAATATGATCGATTTTTTGATCGTCCTAAACTATACGATTGGGACGGCAATGAATACTCTGACAATGCCGAACGCTTTATTTTTCTGAGCAGGGCAATTATGCAAGCTGTACTGGCTCTGGATATTAAGGTCGATGTACTTCACACCAACGACTGGCACACTTCGTTGTGCAACGTATATGTGAAAAGTGCTCTGTACAACGGATTTGACAATTTCAAGCAAACCCGATCAATTATTACTATTCACAATATTGGCTATCAGGGTGTGTTTAGTAAAGCGAACCTTTACTGGACGGGCCTTGGCTGGGATTATTTTAATGTTCACTGTTTTGAATTCTACGATAAGCTGAATTTCCTAAAAGCAGGGGTGTTGACCGCCGATATGGCAACTACGGTTAGCCCTACCTATGCCGAGGAGATCCTCTCTCCTGAATACGGATTCGGTCTAGAACATCCCCTTCAACACCAAGCCGCTCAAGGCAAACTGCGCGGCATCTTAAATGGCATTGATGTCATTGAGTGGGATCCTGCAACCGATAATCTGCTCCCTCACAACTTTTCACACCAAGACCTGAGCGGTAAAGCTTTATGCAAAGCGGCACTGCAGAAGGAATTTGGAATGGAAGTGCGCGCCGATGTGCCCATTTATGGTGTGGTATCGAGGCTTGCGGAGCAGAAGGGACTGGATGTCTTTATCGAATGTTTAGATAAGATGCTCGAGGAAGATGACGTCCAATTTATTATTGTTGGTTCCGGTGAGAAGTGGCAGGAAGTTGCATTAACAGATTACGCTAAAGCCTATCCGGATCGCTTTGGATGTCATATTGGCTACAGTAATAAGCTTGCTCATTTGGTCGAAGCGGGTGCCGATTTCTTTGTTATGCCTTCAAGGTATGAGCCATGCGGGCTTAACCAGATGTACAGCATGAAATATGGGACCGTGCCTATTGTGCGATCAACGGGGGGGCTTGAAGACACCGTCAGCAACTATTCCGTTGAAAATATAGATAGTGCAACCGGGTTTAAATTCTACGATCTGTATCCGGAAGCATTAAGAGACACCATGAGATGGGCAGCTTCGGTATACCGTAACGATTCTTCTGCATTTGAAGTAGTGATGAAAAATGGTATGAGCAGTGATTTTTCATGGCATCATACGGCCGTAGAATACGAAGATTTATATCAGCATGCGAACACTAAGTTCCGATAATAGATTACCGGATTTGGTATTCTGTTTTTGGCAGGGTGGATTCTACGCGCTGTGAGGCTTTAAGGTTGTGAGGCTTTAAGGCTTTAAGGTTGTAAGGCTTAAAGGCTTAAACCTGTGCATATAAATATTCATTCGTCGCAAAACGCTAGGTAATCGGTGCGCGGAGCGCACCCTACGGGTATGTTCTTGGTGGGGTGGATTTTTAATGTACCGTTCGGTCGATGTTATCGGTTGGGTGGATTTTTAATGTACCGTTCGGTTGATGTTATTTGTTGGGTGGATTTTATGCATCGTTAATGTTAATCGGTGCGCGGAGCGCACCCTACGGGTATGTTATCGGTGGGGTGGATTTTATGTACCGTTCGTCGATGTTATTGGTTGGGTGGATTTTTTATGCACCGTTCGGTCGATGTTATCGGTTGAGTGGATTTTTAATGCACCGTTTGGTTGATGTTATTTGTAGGATGCATTTTATGCATCGTTAATGACCACGGTCTATGCAACCGATGGGGTATAGACGACTAGAACCCGCAACGCTTTTTAATCAAAGTGTTGCGGGTTTTTTTATGTCATCGGTAGGATGCATTTTATGCATCGTTAATGTTACTCGGTGCGCGGAGCGCACCCTACGGGTATGTTCTTGGTGTGGTGGATTTTTTATGCACCGTTCGGTTGATGTTATCGATTGGGTGGATTTTTTATGCACCGTTCGGTTGATGTTATTGGTGGGGTGGATTTTTTATGTACCGTTCGGTCGATGTCATTTGTTGGGTGGATTTTATGCATCGTTAATGTTAATCGGTGCGCGGAGCGCACCCTAGGGGTATGTTATCGGTGGGGTGGATTTTTAATGCATCGTTTGGTTGATGTTATTGGTGGGGTGGATTTTTAATGCACCGTTTGGTTGATGTTATTGGTGGGGTGGATTTTTAATGTACCGTTCGGTTGATGTTCTTGGTGTGGTGGATTTTTAATGCATCGTTCGGTTGATGTTATTTGTAGGATGCATTTTATGCATCGTTAATGTTACTCGGTGCGCGGAGCGCACCCTACGGGTATGTTATCGGTGTGGTGGATTTTTAATGCACCGTTCGGTTGATGTTATGGGTGTTGTGGATTTTTTATGTACCGTTCGGTTGATGTTCTTGGTGTGGTGGATTTTTTATGTATCGTTCGGTTGATGTTATTTGTTGGGTGGATTTTTTATGCACCGTTCGGTCGATGTTATTTGCGGGGTGGATTTTTTATGCACCGTTTGGTTGATGTTATCGGTTGGGTGGATTTTTAATGCATCGTTTGGTTGATGCTATTTGTAGGATGCATTTTATGCATCGTTAATGTTTATTGGTGCGCGGAGCGCACCCTACGGGAATGTTCTTGGTGGAGTGAATTTTTAATGTACCGTTTGCTTGATGCATTCCATGCATCGTTCGGTTGATGTTCTTGGTGTGGTGGATTTTTTATGTACCGTTCGGTTGATGTTATTTGTTGGGTGGATTTTATGTGGCGGTAATGTTGTTCGAAGCGCACCCTACTATCTGCGACTTAAACCTTACCTTTTTATGCTTAAAAGTGCACTGCTAAGAGACAAACAGATTAATTAGATATAACCACGGATAAATTAACTTAGTCAATAATTATTTAATACTTTATTTTGATGTTTGCTTCACGATTTTGGTTGTCATTTGTTTTTTTCATGAAAAATTAAGTTACCTTGATTGGCCAAATATCATTCCCTCTACTGATTTTTTAACCTATACCTTTGGTGATGAAAGATCGTTTTATTTAAGATGGCAACAGTCGATGATGGTGTTGTATTTGGTCGTTATCTGCACCATTGCCGATAAGAATCTAATAAATAATGAGGGGGGATTATGAATGATATATCTCGTATAAAAGATTTAGCGATTGATCGTTATCATGGTGATCGTTTAGGTGATAACGGACCTGCGCATTGGGATCGTGCCTGGGAAAATGCCAAAATGTTAATACCAATTACTAAGGCTAATGCAACCGTTGTACAGTTATTTTGTTATCTTCATGATTGTTGTACTGTACACGACGGGCACGAACCAGAACATGGTCCTGCCGCCGCTTTTTTTATAAAGCAAAATAAAAAGTCATTCTCTTTTTTGAGCGCAGTGGAGTTTAAATTATTGGTAGATGCCTGTGCTGGTCACACATTTCACCTATTGTCGCAGTCTGCGACAATAGGTACCTGTTGGGATGCCGACCGTTTAGATTTGGGCCGATTTGGTATCTACCCGCAACATGCATTTTTTTCGACGCAGGCGGCAAAAAATCCGGCTGTTATTGAGCGCGCATACCAAAATAGCATTGCTTGCTATGGTAATAATTTGGACTCGTCGTATCACGCCGTGCCTATTTGTAAATAATCAGGGTTACACCGGTTTTTTTATTTATCTGCTCGGCACTAGATTGCTGAGCTCCTTTGTACCACCCAGAGACGTCTTCCTAATAATATGGCTGCAGTGGTTAAACCTAACGTAATACCGATCCAAAATCCTTTTGCGCCGAGTGCCGGCATAAATAGATCGGTCATTGCCAGGCTGTAACCCAGTGGCAATCCAACCATCCAATATGCAATAAAGGTACGTGTAAATATCGCCTTCATCTCTTTATAACCTCGTAAAGCACCGGCCGCTACAACCTGAATCGCGTCAACACACTGGTATATTGCGGAAAATATTATTAGAGTAACGGCTAATAAAATGACCTTCGAGTCATTAGTGTAAAGCTGTGCGATCTGCTCTTTAAATGTCAAAGTTAATAATGCGGTGATCACCGACATCGATAAACCGACAATGTAACCGGCATAACTGGCATTTTTGGCTTCTGCTTTATTTGCTTGTCCTAAGTTAAAACTAACGCGAATACTGACCGCATTGGCAATACTCATCGGCAGCATAAAGACCATGCCGGAAAAATTGATCGCAATTTGATGGGCTGCCACTATGCTTGCACCTAAGGGTGCGATTAGGAGCGCGACGATCGCAAAAATAGAGATCTCAAAAAATAACGCAATTGCAACCGGTAGACCAAGGCTAAAAATGGCTAATTGAGTTTTCAAGTCAATGGCAGAAAAGCGTTTAAATAAAGGGGTATACTGAAGTTTTTTAGTATGCCACACATAACCTGTCAGTGCCGCCAGCATTAGCCAATAAGCAAGGCTGGTTGCCACGCCACATCCGGCGCCACCCATTGCCGGCTGCCCTAATTTTCCGTAGACAAAAATCCAGTTCAGTGGAATATTAATGAGTAATCCCATAAAGCCTATTACCATCGCAGGCTTGGTAAGTGACAGGCCTTCTATATAGTTACGCAGTGCCTGAAATAATAAAAAGGCCGGTATAGCGGGTAAAATAGCGTACAGATAGCGAATCGTAATATCTTTTAAAATTGGATCTATATCCATGATATTTATAAGGTAACTGGCGTTATATAAAATCAGAAAGGTGGGGACAGTCAGTAATAAGGCCAAATACAAACCCTGTTGGCCGATACTGGGAATGTTTTCTATATCGTTGGCACCATGGGCTTGTGCCGTCAGGGGGATAAGTGCCATTAACACACCCACGCCAAACAAAATGCAGGGTAACCAAATGCTGGTGGCAACCGCGACAGCGGCCATATCATTTGCGCTAACACCTCCGGCCATCACCGTATCTACAAAACCCATGGCTGTTTGTGCAAATTGAGCGATAAAAATAGGGAAACTTAGCTTGAGTATTTTTCTTATTTCTCGGGAGTAAGGCACAAAACGTTCCAATTGAATAAAGGATAAAATTTATCAATGATTTATACGCCTTAGGTGCTGCTATTGCAATCTTAGTAAGCGCAAAAAAAGATAGGATAAATATCTTATTTTAAAAAGAAACAAAGGCATAAAAATAGTGGGAGCGTAAACTGTTCCTATTTATCTTTTATTAAGGGCGTCTTGTTCATGAGTTTATTAACACTAAAAGGTTTCTTTAATCCAAAATCGATAGCCGTGATTGGTGCTTCTGCAGTCCCTCATCGGGCTGGTTATTTAGTGATGAATAATCTGTTATCAGGGGGCTTTAATGGCCCGATCATGCCCGTTACGCCTAAATATTCTTCAGTGCATGGTGTACTTGCCTATAAAGATATCAGCCAGTTGCCTATTACCCCTGAGCTGGCGGTTATCTGTACCAATGAATCTCATCTTACTGATATTTTACACGCGTTAGCAGAAAAAGGCTGCAATAGGGCGATTCTGGTTACCACTGAAAAAAATCAACAGGTTGCAACGACAGTTTATAAAACGGCAAAAGATTTAGGCATACGGCTTTTAGGCATGAGTAGTTTAGGTATTATCAACCCTTACACGCAATTAAATGCCAGTCTTGCTCATTGTCATGCGCTGCCGGGAAATATTGCTTTTATTTCACAATCCGCTGCGGTTTGTACCTCGATATTAGATTGGGCAAACAGTAAAGGCATTGGTTTTTCTGCCTTTATTTCCATAGGAGACGGCCAGGATATTAGTTTTGCTGAATTATTGGATTATCTGGCACGCGATGCTAAAACGCAATCGGTCCTTTTGTATATCGACAGCATCTCCGATGCACGTGCATTTTTATCCGCCGCGCGGGCGATCTCTCAACATAAGTCTGTTGTGGTTATTAAAGCCGGCCGTTCGTTTTTAGGAGCGAAGGCCGCAGCGCTGCACAGCAATGGCCAATATGGACATGACCGTGTTTATGATGCGGCCTTTAAACGTGTGGGTATGTTACGCGTTTATGATTTCCACGAGCTGTTCGCGGCGGTTGAGACGCTCGCCTACTCCAACTATTTGCACGGCGAGCGTTTAGCTATTATCACCAACGGTGGAGGCTTAGGCGTTTTAGCAGTCGATGATTTAGTTGAACAGGGTGGCCGTTTGGCGGAGCTTGACGAGGATTTAATGCGACAATTAAATAGCTGCTTACCCGGTAACTGGTCGCATAATAACCCGATCGATATGATTGGCGATGCCGATCCAAAACGTTATGCTGCGGTATTAAAGATCATCATGAACAGTGAGCAAGTTGATGCGATATTAATTATGCATTCCCCTTCGGCATTATCTGACAATGAAGGTTGTGCGCGCGCCATCATTGATGTTATTGAAAAACATCCGAACAGAAAGCGGTTTAATCTTCTGACCAACTGGACAGGTGAGGATAGCGCGAAATCTGCCCGTAAATTATTTTCACAGGCAAAAATTGGCACCCTAAGAACGCCAAAGGGCGCAGTTACTGCCTTTATGCATTTAGTACAATATCGCCGTAATAAAAAATTATTAATGCAAACACCCAGCAGCACGCCGGAAAATTTATTTTATGATACCTACGCTGCGTCGGAATACATTAAACGTCTTGTTGATCCGGATGCAGGATTGCTAAAACTGAATACTTTTCAAACAAAACCTATTCTGGAAGCTTATCAGCTGGAGACTATCGAAACGCTGTTGGTCGAGTCAGCACAGGAGGCCTTAGAAAAAGCAAAAAATATTGGTTTCCCGTTGGCAGTGAAAATCAATTCACCCGATATTGCTTACAAATCTCTTGTCCATGGGGTGATTCTAAACATTAATAATCTGCGTGAATTAGATGTGGCGCTGAAAGCGATTAACAAACGAGTCAAAAACTTATTACCCGATGCTCGTTTAACGGGGTTTACGCTGCAGAAAATGGTCGCCAGCGGCCTCGGATTAGAGTTACGGGTAATGATTAAACAGGATCCAATATTTGGTCCTGTTATTGCTATTTCACAGGAAAGTGATGCGCGGGATCTGCAAACCACTCTGGAGAATTCGGTGGTCGCTTTACCGCCGTTAAACATGGCATTAGCACGTTATCTGATGATTCAGGCTATTAAAGAGAAAAAAATTCAGGTTAAAAAAGCAGCGCAGGATTTTGATATGGATGCGGTGTGCCTAATGCTGACTAAAATCTCACAAATGTTAATAGATAATCGTGCAATTAATGAGCTGGAGCTTAATCCGGTGTTAGTGACCGGTAAAAAAGTGATTGTTTTAGACAGTCAAATGCATCTTCTGCATTCAGAGATCAGCGCACCGAGCAAGTTTGCGATCACCCCTTATCCAAAACAGTTAGAGGAGCAGGTGCGGCTTAGAAATGGTGAACAGATATTAATTCGTCCCATTAAAGCCGAAGATGAGGCGCGCCATCAAATTTTTGATGCGGCATTAAGTGAAGAAGATCGTTATAAACGTTACTTTTCACAGCGTGGAAAAATGAGTCATGAAGAGATGGCGACCTTAACCCAGATTGATTACGAGCGAGAAATGGCCTTTATTGCCGTGCGTTTTGACGAACTTAATGAACAGGAAACCCTGGCGGTGGTTAACGCATCGGTTGACTCTGATAATATTGATGCTGAATTTGCGATGGTGGTGCGTTCCGATTTACAGGGCTTAGGATTAGGTAAGATATTGTTACAAAAAATCATAAAATACCAACAGGCCAAAGGCACCACGTATTTAACCGGAATGACCATGCTGTCTAATGTAGGCATGGCAAACTTGTCTAAAAAATTAGGCTTTGAACTTGAAAGGGATATGCAGGAGGGGGTTATCAATATGAAATTAGCCCTGCAGAAGTCCATTAGTTGACTTTTTTTGCAAGTTTACGGATAAGCGCTTAGCATTCCTTAAGCCATCTTGTATATTAGTATCTATTGACCTTTCGTGTGCATTTTTGCAGAAATTCGTGCGTGCTTTATATAAGGCATGCCTTGCTCAGAACACTTTTAGATTGAACGAAATTTGTACTGCAAAGGTCAGCAGATTCTAGTCTTCACTATTATAAATTCACTATAAAAAAGAGTGCCTTAAAATGAGTCAAGTAACCTCGATTGAAAATATTGTAGAAAAAAATTCAAAAGAAAAATACCTTTCAGATTATAAGGTGTCGGATTATGAGATAGACAGCATTGATCTCGAATTTGAGCTTTATGATACTGCTACTTTAGTTAAAGCCGTGAGCTCCGTAGTACGTGTCGGTGAGCATGATCAACCCCTGTTTTTATTCGGTGAGCAGTTACAACTTAATAAGCTGTTGGTTAATGGTGTTAAGCATTCGAATTATAAGCTGGTGGAAGACGGTTTAGAACTGTCTCATCTGCCGCAGACCTTTACACTGGAAATTCATACTGAACTAAACCCGCAGGCGAATACGTCATATTCAGGTTTATATAAATCAGGGGGTGCATTTTGCACTCAATGTGAAGCGGAAGGTTTTAGGCGCATTACTTATTATTTGGACAGACCCGATGTAATGGCTAAATTTACCACTAGAATCAGTGCAGATAAAACCTTGTACCCTGTTCTCCTATCCAATGGTAATCGCGTTGATCAGGGCGATTTAGCCGATGGACGGCATTGGGTTAGCTGGTCTGATCCCTTTCCAAAGCCTGCTTATCTGTTTGCCCTGGTAGGTGGAGACTTTGATTGTTTAAATGATACCTTTACCACCAAAAGCGGCCGTGAAGTGGCTTTAGCGCTCTTTGTAGATAAAGGTAATCTGGACAAAACTGCCCATGCCATGATTTCACTGAAAAAGGCCATGTTATGGGATGAACAGCGCTTTAATCTTGAATACGATTTAGATATTTATATGATCGTTGCGGTGGATTTCTTCAATATGGGGGCGATGGAAAACAAAGGCTTAAATATCTTTAATTCCAAATTTGTTCTAGCGAATGCGCAAAGTGCAACGGATCAAGACTTTTTAGGCATTGAAGCGGTGATCGGACATGAATATTTTCATAACTGGACGGGTAACCGAATTACCTGCCGCGACTGGTTCCAGTTGAGCTTGAAGGAGGGATTAACTGTTTTTCGCGATCAGGAGTTCAGTTCAGATCTGGGCAGTCGCAGTGTTAATCGTATTTCTAATGTAAAAACCATGCGTAATCATCAGTTTGCTGAAGATGCAGGGCCAATGTCACATCCTATTCGTCCCGCATCGGTGATGGAAATGAATAATTTTTATACCTTAACTGTGTATGAAAAAGGATCTGAAGTTATCCGTATGCTGCACACTTTATTGGGTGAAACTGCATTCCAGCAGGGCATGGAGTTATATGTTCAGCGCCATGATGGGCAAGCTGTCACCTGTGATGACTTTATTGCCGCGATGCACGATGCAAGTAATATTGATTTAACCCTGTTTAAACGTTGGTATTCACAATCTGGCACACCGCATGTGCATGTCAGCGATCATTTTGATCCGCTAACAAACTGTTATCAAATGACCTTTAAACAAAAAACGCAGCCCACAGCGGATCAAAAAGTAAAACAAGCGCTGCATATTCCTATCGCGATTGAGTTATTGAATAAGCAGGGTGTTGCCCTGAAGCTCGCTGATAATAAAACTAATACAATATTAAGTTTAACCCATACGGAGCAGACTTTTGTCTTTCATAATCTTAGCGAAAAACCTACTCCCTCGTTGTTCAGAGGTTTTTCAGCGCCAGTAAAATACCAATATGCCTACTCGGATTTACAGCTTTTACATTTGATGAATTTTGCCAGTGATGAATTTTCCCGCTGGGATGCAGGACAAACATTATTTAATAAATACCTGGTTGAAAATGTGCGCCGTCTGCAGGATAAACAATCGATGCAGCTGCCGGAATTGTTTATTAAAGGTTTTAAAGAGGTGCTGGTAAGTGAGTTATTAGATCCTGCACTTATTACCTGTATGTTTGACTTTATTTCTGAAAACGGGGCAATGGAATTATTTGATCAGGTTGATATTGAAGCGCTGCACCGGGCACGTGAATTTATGCTTAGCCAGCTGGCGACCGCTTTACACTCTGAATTTATAAGTGTTTATCATGCCCACCAAGTGACGGGTGAGTACCAGCCGGTCACCGCGGATATCGCTTTCCGTCAACTGGCTAATCTGGCATTGTTATTTATTGCCAAGGCGGATCCTGTTTTAGGTAATGAACTGGTGGTGAAACAAATTACCCAGTGCAATAATATGACCGATCACCTGGCCGGGTTAGTTGCGGCGAACAGTGCTTCGCTTGCATGTCGGGAAACTGTTATGCAGGATTTTGAAGAGAAGTGGTTTGAAAATGGTTTAGTGATGGATAAATGGTTTGTGATTCAGGCAAGCCAGGATCAGATGGATGTATTGAATAATGTCAAAAAATTGTTTGAGCATCGCAGTTTTGATTTCAATAACCCGAACAGATTACGCTCTCTAGTGGGAGCATTCGCACAAAATAATCCTTATCATTTTCATGCCGCAGACGGCAGTGGTTATCGCTTCTTAACCGATCAGTTGATAAAATTAAACCAGCAGAATCCGCAGGTGGCTGCGCGCTTAATAACCCCGTTAATTCAATTCAAACGCTTGGATCAAAATCGTAAAAATTTAATTAAAAAGCAGTTAAATCGTTTGTTAGAACTTGATGATTTAGCGTTAGATTTATATGAAAAAGTCAGTAAAGCACTGATCCAGTAACCTACATAATTTATTAAAGTGATCCAGTCAGCCTTTTTGAATATTCAAAAAGGCTTTTTAGACTCTAAGTGATCTAATTCAATCTTTTTTATTGTGGTTAATAGACAATAATTTTTTATTACAATAAAAAGTCATGTCTATGTTTAGTCAATATTTAAAGTACTTGTTGCCTGTGATCATCCCTTTCATTATTCTTCTTTTACCGAGCGACAGTTTTGGTATTGTTGGACTCACCCTAATCGAACAAAGAGTGATCGCTATCTTCGCGCTGGCTGCACTTTGCTGGGTATTAGAGCCCATCCCTATTTTCGCCACCTCGGTGGTTATTATTGTCTCTGAATTGTTATTAATTTCCGACAAGGGTTTATGGTTTTTTAAAACACCCAGCCCGGATTTAGGACATTTAATTGATTATCAAACGATTATGGCAACCTTTGCATCCCCTATTATTATGCTTTTTTTAGGAGGATTCTTTTTGGCTATGGCGGCCACTAAATATCGATTAGATGTTAATTTGGCCAGAGTATTACTCAAACCCTTTGGCAACAAACCTAAATATGTGATGTTGGGTCTGATGATGATAACCGCTGTTTTCTCCATGTTTATGAGCAATACCGCTACCACGGTGATGATGTTATCCATCTTATCTCCAGTTATTGCCTTGCTGGCGACCAAAGACTTAGGCAAAGTTGCATTCTCCTTATCTGTGCCCGTCGCTGCCAATATCGGTGGCATAGGCACACCTATTGGCACCCCTCCCAATGCAATTGCATTAAAGTATTTAGTCAATGAAAACAGCATTTCTTTTGGGGAATGGATGGTCTTTGGTGTGCCCTTTGTGGTGGTGATGTTATTTATCGCCTGGTTACTGTTAATCAAATTATTTCCAACATCAACCGAGCAAATAGATCTCAACATTAAAGGTAAATTTTTAAAAACGCCTAAAGCTATTACGGTTTATATTACCTTTATCGGCACTATCCTATTGTGGTTAATGGGTGATATACATGGCATGAATGCTTATGTGGTGGCATTAATCCCAGTCGCTGTATTTGTGACCTTTAAAATCATTAATAAAGAGGATTTAAAGCGCATCTCCTGGGATGTTTTATGGCTGGTCTCAGGCGGTATTGCCTTAGGTGTCGCATTAGATAAATCCGGTCTTGCGGAGCATGCGGTTGATGCTATCCCCTTCGGCGGTCTGCATCCTCTTTTATTAATCCTTGGTGCTTCCATATTATGTTTAGTGATGGCGAATTTCATCTCCCACACGGCGGCCGCCAATTTATTACTGCCCCTGATTGCTGCATTAGCCACTACCATGCAGTCTTTATTACCCTACGGTGGTGAAGTTGTCTTAATTCTGGCGGTCACTTTTGCAGCCTCCTTAGGAATGTCATTACCAATCAGCACGCCTCCTAATGCACTTGCTTATGCATCGGGCAATATTGAAACCAGGCAGATGGCAAAAATAGGCATGATTATTGGTGTTGTTGGTGTATTGGTCGCTTTTGCTATGTTATTTATTATGAATAAAACCAATTTTATTGGTTAAGTAACTTTTTGTTAAGCAATTTCGAAGAGGAAGCAAAATGGAAAAAATTAATATTATTTGTGTTGATGATGAACGTGAAGTATTGGAATCGGTCTGCCGCGACCTCGATTATTTTAGCGATATGTTTAATATTGAAGAGTGTGAGTCTGCTTTTGAATGCTTAGCGTTATTAGAAGAGTTCGATGAGCAGCAAGAATATGTCGCATTAATTATTTCGGATCATATTATGCCTGAAAAATCGGGGGTTGAATTATTGACCGAAGTGGCAATGGATCATCGTTTTGCAGGCACTAAAAAATTACTCTTAACTGGCCTTGCAACACAAGCTGATACTATTCAGGCAATCAATAACGCTAAACTTGATAACTTTTTGGCAAAAGTGTGGGATCCAAAAGAGTTACTGCAAATGGTAAAAGAGTTAATCACTGAGTATATTATTGAGAAAGGAATCGATTATGAGGAATATATAGAAAAACTAGATGCGCCAACCTTATATCGATTACTCAAATCTTAATCGCAAGCCAATCAACAGCGGATAACGCTGCATTATCCCATGACGGCCCGCTAATAGGGTGCACTTCAGCACCGATTGCTGCTTATGGTGGATAGAATGCACCCAACAGATAACTCTTTAGCCCTTAGGGTGCCCGCTGCTTGCTAATGTATTAGGACTTAAACTGCTATCTGTTCTTACCTAATCAAGCGCGACTTCTGCTGCGCTGGAGGCTTGAATCGATTCTTGTTTATAGATATCCACCCAAAAAGCTGTTGCGCCGCACACCGCAATCGGCATGATAATAAAGTTTATGACTGGCAGAGTCGTAAAAAAACTAACCAGCATTCCGAAAGTCAAATTTTTGCCTAAGCGTTTTCTTAATGCCTGTTTCATTGTCGCAAAAGGAATCTTATGATTATCAAAGGGAAAATCTGCATATTGTATGGCCATCATCCAACCTGCAAATGCAAACCAGATAAAGGGGGCAACTATTTGTCCAAAACCTGGGATTAAAAATAATAGACCGCAGAACAACATTCTTGGCAAGAAGTAAGCCAGTTTTTGTAACTCGCGTTTAAAGGTACGCGGTAAATCTTTAACAAGATCGGATAAACCTGAATCACCTAACGGCTGATTGGTTAATACTGTTTCAGTTTTTTCTGCCAATAAACCGTTAAAAGGTGCGGCGATTAAATTAGCGACAGTGGAAAAAACAAAAGTAAAAGCGAATAAAATGGTAAGCACTAAAAGAGGCCATAAAAGATAATTTAACCAACTTAAAAATGCCGGTAAGGCTGCCATATAACTGTCTATCCATTGTGTTATTGAACTAAACAGAAACCAAAAAGCAGCGGCAAAAATAAGTATATTAATCATTAACGGGATCAGTACAAAAAGACGCAATTTGGGATGGCTGATAAGTTTTGCGCCTTTAAGGAGATAACCTACACCGGAAAGGGGCTGTCCTATAAGTTGATTTTGGATCATAATTTACTCTTTAAAGTTATCAAAACAGGAGTTTAACTAAAAATACGGGCTTTGTATAAACGTGTAACAGTTTTATAAAAAAATAGTGGCAATGTGTAGACGCTTTCATTTAATCAAGGTACTTTACCTGTCATCTAATTATATTTTGCAATTAAGAGAACTTACCATGCAGCATTTTCAATCTATTCTTATTTTTATCGGGTTATTTGCCATTGGCGCAGTATTAATTCATGGATATTTAACTCACCGTAAAGAAAAAAAAGTACTGTTTGAGAATAAAATAATCACTGATATTTTCTCTGAAAAAGAAAATGCGGACCCAACTAAAGATGGCATTATTGATGATTTGGCATTCAGTCATCCGAGGGACAAAGACTCTCAAGAGAAAATTGATTTTTCAATTTCAGAAGATGATCATCTTGAAGAGCTTCATTTTGATGGACAAGAGGAAAGTGATCATAAAGAAGACTCAAAGATTAATATTTCTGATGCTGACCTAAATGATTCGCTGCAAGGATCTTCTTTAAATGCCAGTGAGACAGATCAAGAGAAAACAGATGGTAAAGTAAATTACTTTGAGCTAGAAGCGGATGATGAATCAAAGGATGTCTTTATTTTTAATGTTGTTGCAAAACAAGGCACTACAATACTTGGCAATGATTTATTACAGTTTTTCTTAACCTCCGGTTTCCGTTTCGGTGAGCGCTCTATTTTTCACCGCCATTTACATTCCGACGGCAATGGACCTATTTTATTTAGTATTGCTAATATGGTCAAGCCGGGTGTCTTTGATCCGGATCAGATGGGACGAATTGCCTGCGAAGGGGTGTCATTTTTTATTGTTGCGCCAAATCCGGAGATTAATATTAAAACTGCATTTGATATGATGCTCACTGCAGTAGGGCAGATGACCGAAGAGTTTGACTGTGTGGTTTTAAATGCAGATCGAACGCCGCTAACGGAGCAGGAGTATAGGGATGATCACCAGCGGCTAATGCATTATGTCTAATTGCTAGCAAGTGAGACATAAAATAAAACCTCGGGCAGCGAGGTTTTTTTATAAAAAAAATATGGTCTGGATATGAGTACAGAGAACGAGATACAAAGATTAACTGACTTATTAGAAGAATATAACTATCAATATTATGTACTTGATAACCCCAGTGTACCGGACAGCAAATATGAGCAGATTTTTCAACAACTACAAACCTTGGAAAAATTACACCCTGAATATTTAAATCCAAATTCACCAACCCAAGAAGTCGGTGGTTTAGGGTTAACTAAATTTGAGCAGGTTAAACATCAATTACCGATGCACAGTCTAGATAATGTTTTCAGCGAACAAGCATTACCTGACTTTATAAAACGTGTGACCGACAGATTCGATCGGCAAGTCGCTTTCTGTCTTGAGCCCAAATTAGACGGTTTAGGCGCAAGTCTTATTTATGAAAAGGGTTTATTAATGCAGGTGGCGACTTGCGGCGACGGGCAAACATTCCCCTTATTCATGCAAAACCACCTTTATATTGTCAATGAATCTTGTAATGAAAGTTACAGCTCATTGATGATTAGCTAAAAGGATAAAAGCGAAGTTTACGAATGAGCATGTACAGATATAATAGCTAAATATAATAGCGTTACATTAGGAAAAAAATATTAAAATGATCACGTTAAGTAAAAGTCAGGAAGAAGTATTTCAAAAATTAGCTGTAGATATATCAATGTCTAAGCTAATTGAAGTCTGTAATAAAAGTGTTGATTTCTCATTCCTTAATTCAAATGAACAGCTTGATGTTTTAAAGGTAACCAATGCGTTTTACCGTTCAGCTGAGCAAATTATTAATGATGCAACTTATGATGCTTTCCTAAGCGAGTTCAGTACTTGTAATCCCGATAATCCTTACTTATTAACCGTTGAGCCTGAAGTATTAGCCGATAGCAAAACAGTTCCTTTGCCAAAAAAGATGCTATCAACAGATAAAGCATATTCCTTTGAAGAAATTAAAAAATGGATTGATAGGTTACTGAATGCGGCTAATGAGGTGGGAGTTGATGAGTCTGACATTATTATTAGATTAACGCCAAAATTAGACGGTTATGCAGCTTATGATGACGGTTCGGCCTTATACACTCGTGGTGATGGCGTTAAAGGTCAAGACATAACTAGAGCTTTTAATAAAGGATTACAAGTCGCAAATGGCGGTGAAAGAGGATTAGGACCTGGAGAAATAGTTATTAAAAAAAGCTATTTTGATAACGTATTGAGTGCTACGTTTGAAAATTCTAGGAATATTCAAGCTGCCATTATTGCAGAAAAGAAGGTTGATGAATCGATTCAAAAGGCAATAGATGAAGGGGCTTGTGTGTTTTTTCCTTTCACATTACTTGAAAACTGGATTGGCCACTACTCCGAAATTTTAGTAGATTTCGAATCAATTGTTGAGAAGATGTGGTCTGCTGTAGATTATGATATTGATGGCGTTGTTTTAGAAGTAACAGATGAAACCCTAAAGGAGCATATGGGGGCTACTCGTCACCATCATAGATGGCAGATTGCCTTTAAAGTAAATGCCGAATCAGCTGAAGTCAAAGTTTTAAATGTAACTCCGCAAACGTCAAGAACTGGACGCGTGACACCAGTAGCCGAGTTAGAGCCTACCAAGCTAAGTGGCGCAACAATTAGTCGAGCTACTGTACATCATTACAATATGGTTAAAACGAATGGTGTTGGCCCCGGTGCCATTGTTCAGCTTGTTAGAAGCGGACTAGTTATTCCAAAAATTGAGAAAGTGATTAAAGCAGTTGAGCCGCAGTTAGCCAAGGAATGTCCTAGTTGTGGTACGCATTTAATCTGGGAATCAGACCACTTGGTATGCCCTAATAAAACCGACTGTCCAGCACAAACTGAGAATACTCTGGTCCATTTTTTCAAAACATTAGCCAATAACGATGGTTTTGGTCCTAAGGTGATTGAAAAGCTTCATGAATTTGGAATAAAGAAAATCCATGAGATCTATGAGTTAAAACAGGAAAACTTTGTAAGTGTTGGATTTGGCGATAAAACAGCTCAAAATTTAGTTGATCAGCTCCAAGTTAGTCGTGAAGTTGAAATTGAAGACTGGAAATTTTTGGCCGCCTTTGGTGTAAGTAGATTAGCCGGAGGAAATTGTGAAAAATTATTGCAGCACCATTCATTAGAATCTCTGTTTGAAGCTACTGTGGAAGATTTAGTGAAGCTTGATGGCTTTGCACAAGTTAGTGCAGATGCAATTGTAGAAGGCTTAGCTAATATAAAGGAAGAGTTTCTTAAAGTGAGTGCGTTGAATTTTAATTTGGCAATAACCCCAAAGGCTTCGGATCAATCTTCTGGTGAAACCCCTGTCTTTGGAAAAATCATAGTGTTTACTGGCGCTATGACTCAAGGTTCAAGAGGAGATATGGAGAAGCAAGCTAAAGCACTGGGTGCTAAGGTTGCTAAATCAGTAACCGGTAAGACTTCATTCCTCGTCACTGGCGATAAGGTAGGGGCAAATAAAATTAATGCAGCTCGTGATAAAGGGGTTCAGGTACTTTCAGAATTGGATTACTTGGAGTTAATATCAGCTCACTAACCTGAGATTGGGTTAAGCCATTATGATATTTTCACCAATCAGCATTTTCATCATTGGGTGTTAAATTGATTGGTGGCTTATTTTTTTGCAGGCAATAGGCAATTAAACCACCAAGCATATTTGTAACAAAGGCAGTAATACTGCGATGTCGAGTGTTCTCTACAGTTGAATTTTTTTACTTGGGCAATGATTGTTATAAGATAATGGTTTGCCTAAGTAGCCTTTATCACCCTATAGTTTGCCTGTTAAATCGCCAACCATG
>JBLHWW010000074.1:0-18356 GCA_047629075.1 Psychromonas sp.
AATTGGCTTGAGCGCCGCAGCTTCTTGAGTTGATTGGCAACACTCTGCTGTATCAGGCGCAGTGTTTTGAGTTGATTGGCAGGACTCTGCTGTATCAATTGGCTTGGGCGCCGCAGCTTCTTGAGTTGATTGGCAACACTCTGCTGTATTAGGCGCAGTGTTTTGAGTTGATTGGTAGGACTCTGCTGTATCAATTAGCTTGGGCGCCGCAGTTTCTTGAGTTGATTGGTAGGACTCTGCTGTATCAATTGGCTTGGGCGCCGCAGTTTCTTGAGTTGATTGGCAACATTGCGCTGTCTTCGTTTGCACAGGTGCAGTGTCGGCGGAGCAGGATGCATGCACAGTTTTAATCACAGGTGCTTTATCAGTACAGCAAGTGCTTTTATTAACTTCTTTGGCATACTTTTTAGGGGTACTATTATCTGTTTTTTCAGTTTCTTGTTGAAGGTCATCTTTGCCTACCAATAAACCTGCAACTATTGCACTGGTGATTGCTGCGATTGGTCTCGCTATCGTCATAAAGGGACCCAGTAACACATAAGAAACCGTGATTGAATCGATTCCAGTTTCTGGTGTTGATACTAAAAAAGAAGTGGTTGCCGCTTTAGATGCACCCGACCGCCGAAGACCCACTGCGGCTGGAATAACGCCGCATGAGCATAGGGGCAAAGGTGCACCAATTAAAGCCGCTTTGATTGTACTTTTAAAACCGTGTCCCCCCAACTGATTATGGATCCATTTCATAGGGACAAACATCTTAAGCATACCTGCAAATATTAACCCCAACAATAACCAGGGCGCTGAGTCTAAAAAGAGATCGATAAAATGAATTAGTAACATAATTAAATCCTATTTTGTGGCATGAGAATGTGCTTGATGATGCCCATTATGAGTGTGATTTTTTGCTGATGACGTTGATTCTAAAGCTTCAAGAATAGAGCAATGTTGAGCACTGTCCGGTCCACCACAACAGTCGTTGGAGAGCTGTTTTAAAGCGCTTTTAAAATAATTGAGCTGCTCTATTTTTTCACAGATTTCTGCTAATTTTAGATCAACCAGGCTTTTTACATCTGCACAGGCTTTATTTGATTTATCCAGCTCAATGGAAAGCAGTTCTGAAATTTCTAGCAGTGTAAAACCGATGGCTTTGGCCTTCAATATAAAGTGTAATCGCTGAGCATCTTTTTTTGTGTAGAGTCTGTAACCTGATTCAGTTCTCGATGACGGCACAAAAAGTCCCTGTTTATCGTAAAATCTTAAGGTGTCAGTCTTTATTTTACAGAGCGTTGCAAGCTCACCTATTCGGTACATTTTCTATCCTTAAATGAGATAACCTGTAGAGAGTATAAACCTTGGAGTTAATCAAAGGTAAAGAGATTTTGTTTGTTATGACGTGGTTTGAAGCTTGTGGGCTTGATCTGCATCCCGCGACAACTAAAACTGTATATCGCAAGGATGGTTTTCGAAAAGGAAAGCATCAGTATATAAGTTTCGATTTTTTAGGATCTAGATTTAGAGCACGTCTTTGCCCTAATAGAGTAAGGCAAAGTATCTTTGTCAGCTTTACACCCGCGGAGAGTAAAAGTGCTCAAAAAGGGATGATAAAGAAAATTAGAATGTTAAGTATCCGAAAGCGAACTTATTTAAGTCTTGAGGAAATCGCCAAGTGGATCAATCCAATTATTAATGGTTGGATTAATTATTATGTTCATTTCTACCGTTCGAAGTTATATAAAGTTTCCCATCAAATTAATAACGCATTGATATGGTGTGTAAAGCACAAAGATGAAAAGCTTCACCGACGTCAAACAATAGCTGGTAAATTCATGGAGAATATTGCCAATACTCATGGCTACTTATTTGCCCCTTGGAAGGTGGTAACCAAAGAACTGATGGTTTAATGGGAGCAGAGTGAGTCGAGAGGCTCATGTTCCGTTCTGCAAGGGGCTGTTGGGAAAGTTACGATGATCTTACTTTCCTATCTATGAATGAAGATACATGCAGGATCAGGCAAAAGAATTCCACTGAGAATTTAGCAACGGTACGTCATATTGCTTTAAATATTTTGAAAAAATATAGATTTTTTAAAGGTGGAGTTAAAAGAAAGCATAAACAAGCGAATAGAAGTGACGGTTATAGGTAAACGATTGTGCCAGGACTTTCTTTGATTTATTCATAAATGTGTCAATCTGGACGAGAAGTTTGATCTAGAACTGTTCGTGATCTTGCCCTTGGAGAAGGGAAGCTCATCATCTAAATTGTTTAAAAGTACCCCGATTTAAAAAACGGGTCTTTGACCCGTATCCGGACTTTAGTTCATAAATGCTAACCCACCTACTTTAGTAGGTGGTTGTTGAGTTACGCTACTTGTCGTCTAACTTGACGAAAAGAATGGTCAAGAAAAATGACAGTACGAACACACTAATCATACCGAGTATTGCTTGAACGAAGTTTTGTGTACCACCAGATAAATAGGCTGGTAAGCTAAATACAGATGACAGTATATAACTGGTTAAATGAGTGTCTATTGTTACTGATATCGCACCAACGATACCTGTTGCTATACTAGCTGTCATTAGTGCCTTTGTATATTTAGTTAATACACCAAATAATGCAGGTTCAGTAATACCTAGAATTGCAGTTACACCCGAGCCTATCGTTACTGAAGACTCTTCTTTAGAGACAAGTTTACGTTTCTTGTGCCAGACTGCCATAGTAGCACCAGCAATAGCTAGATTGCCTAAACACATAATTGGCATTAATAAATCTTTACCATAAAGAGCAAAGTTATTTAAGCTAATCGGGGTCATGCTATGGTGGATACCAAAAACAATAGTTATTGGTCGGGTTATACCAAACACGAAGCCGGTAAGTGTGGGTGAAAATTCGAGTAGTGAGCTAACAATCCAACCCGCGCCATTACTTAGCCAAATACCGGCAGGGCCAACAATTGACAAGGTGATTGTTGAGGTAATAGTGAAAGCAAAAAGTGGAGTGAATACTGGTTTAGCGACTGCTGGAATAACTCCATCAACCAGTGGTGTTACTTTCGAAAGCAACCAAATTGCGAGTATGGCTGGTACAATTGCACCTCCGTAACTAAGCAACTCAATTGGCACAACCCCAAGCACAGTCAATTCAGGATCAACACCGATACCTTTAAGTTGTGCGGCTTTGTCTACTAATTTAGGGGCAAGCATTGCAGCAGAAACAGCAAGGGCAATATATTCATTAACCTTAAAGACTTTTGCTGCAGAAAAAGATACCAACATAGGTAGGAAAAAAAAGACCGCGACGGATATGGAACGGAAGAAAAAGACAGTATCAGAGTTTTCTGAAATAACATTTGTCGCAATAAGGCCAGAAAGAAGCCCCATTAACATACCTGCACCTGCAATTGCAGGAACGACAGGACCAAAAATCCCCGCGACAATACGCATCACCCCCTGGAAAAGTTTACCTTTTTCAATAACACCAGAGTCAGTGCTATTCGTCTGCAGCGTACTAGAAATTTCATTATACCACTTTTCAACATCAACACCGATAATCACTTGTGTTTGGCCTTGCATGAGTACGGTGCCTTTAACCCCAGCAATTTTCTTAATTTCATGTTCATTTGCTAATGATTCGTTAGCAAGCTGAAATCTTAGCCTTGTCATACAGTGGGTGATACTCGTTATGTTATTAGAACCACCAATAGCATTAATTAATAACTCTATATTTTCTTTTAAACTTATTTTGATTGGTGATAAATTGGATTCAACAATAGATCCATCATATGTTTCAGTAGGTTGCATGTATTTTTTCTCTGTTTGTTAAATGACTGATGCTTGCTATCATACCTGCAACTAATACTAATCCAAGTAAGGGAAACGGGATCTAGTTCACATTAAAGTCATCAAAATACCCAAATTTAAAGTTTTTTTTAAATTGGTATGGTTTCTTTTATCAAAAGAAACCTTTTAACGTACCAGTTAATTTCTTTACAAAATCACTACTGAAATGTTGAATTTGCACCGCTTAGATTGCATCAGTTAACTTAGTAAAAATCATTCTATTTTGAACGAAACGGTAATAACCAAACCAGATCAATAGCTGGTACGATTGGCCCAAATACGCCAGAAACCGTATCCATAAAACGAGACGTCAGATTTTTCTGAAAAACTGTTTTTTGAGTCATATTTTGAGGTTTATTGGAAAGCAACTCTTGAATTTCATCGTGATATTTTTTAACTTCAGTACCAACAATAATTTGTAATTGTCCATTTTGGACAAGCATATCTAATCCCCCTTGCAATGTATTAATTTAATCAAGTTGAATTTTTAAAGATCGACAGCTTTAAATGGAGTCTTGTCATACTATGCCAGACTTTATTTATGTTTTGGCTTTTGCCAATGTACTCAATAATCTCTCTTACATTGATTATTTTTTCTCAGAAAATTTAGGAGAAGGGATGATTATATTAAAAAAATATTTTCAAATACGTGTGACTTTTAAACCTTTATTTTTTTTGTTTACTTTTTAAAAAATAATTTCAGATAAAGTTGGTCTTGTTTTTGTTGCGAAATAGACTGTTTTTCAGACCAAAAAAAATAACTGAATTTAAGCTTTAAATTAAGCTTGAAATTAAGCGTTTTTTATTGAATCCTATAAAAAAGATCGTTTATTTTAGGAGAAATTTGTGACACCAACAATTATAAAAAATATTGAATGTATTATTACAAAGCCTGATCGTCATAACTTAATTACTGTTCTCGTTGAGACAGACAAAGGGATTGTAGGGTATGGTTGTGCTACCTTTCAGCAACGCCCTCTGGCAGTTAAAACAATGGTTGATGAATACTTAAAACCACTGCTAGTGGGTCGTGATGCGAATAATATCGAAGACCTATGGCAAATGATGATGGTCAATTCATATTGGCGAAACGGCCCGGTAATCAATAATGCAGTCTCGGGTGTTGATATGGCTTTATGGGATATCAAAGGTAAAATAGCAGGCATGCCATTACATCATTTATGGGGTGGTAAAGCGCGCGATGCGATTCCAATTTATACACATGCGACCTCTGATACTTTGGAAGGGCTCTTTGAGCAAGTTGATAAATACATAGCACAGGGATACAAACATATACGCTGCCAACTTGGTTTTTATGGTGGGGTGCCAGAAAATATTCATCGCACAATAAATCCGACCCAAGGTTCCTATTATGATCAAGAACAGTATATGCAGAATACCATCACGATGTTTAAAGTGTTGCGTGAGAAATACGGTTATGGGATACATTTTTTGCATGATGTTCATGAAAGATTATTCCCGAATCAGGCCGTACAATTTGCTAAAGATTTAGAAGTATATAAACCTTATTTCATTGAAGATATTTTACCGCCCAATCAAACTGAATGGTTAGATAATATTCGTAATCAAAGCTCAGTATCATTAGGGCTTGGCGAACTGTTTAATAACCCTGAAGAGTGGAAAGCTCTAATTATCAATAGACGAATCGATTTTATTCGCTGCCACGTCTCTCAGATTGGTGGAATTACACCCGCATTGAAGCTGGCTCATTTATGTCAGACCTTTGGGGTTAGGCTTGCTTGGCATTGCCCTCCTGATATGACACCTATTGGCGCAGCGGTGAATACGCACTTAAATGTTCACCTGCACAATGCTGCTATTCAAGAGCATGTAGATTATAAAACGGCAACTCAAACTGTATTCCCCAATGCTCAAGCACCGAACAATGGCTACCTTTATGCGCTTGAAGAAGATGGTATTGGTGTGGAGATGGATGTCAATGCAGCAGCAGATTTTCCGGTAGAGTATCGTCCTCACGAATGGACGCAAAGCCGCTTACCTGATGGTACAATCCATACCCCATAAAAACAGTGCCATATTGAATAGAGTATCGCACTCTTTATTATTTTCCTGAAAAGGTTAAAACCGTCAGCTTTGGCTGATTGGCTTTAGCTATAATATCGGAATTAGTATTCGGTTAGGAAATGGTTATGGATTATCGATATGGTAGCCATACGTTTTTAATATTCAGTATCATTTTCTTTGTCATTAAATATAGATATCAATTTTTAAAAGATGACGTTGGATTGAAGGTCAGATAATTGATCAGGCAAGCATGTAATGCTTTTGAAATTGATATTTTAAAAGGAGTCGTAGCAAAGGTCATGTTCACCTTTTAGTTTCAGCTCCCCCTAAGACGGCGCCAAGTGAAATAATGAGAAGGGTGAAGGGAAGATCCCCTTGAAAGTTTTCCAGATTAAAAAAACGATACTGGGAGTGCCATTTTTGGGCTCGAGGGTGTTTTTGTGTTACATCAATGGATGTTACGGAAAATGATTAAAGAATATTTGGCCCATTATTTTGAGCCAAAAGTCGAAGATGATTTTAGAACCGAGAACTAAAAAACGGGTCCTTGACCCGTATCCAGACTTTAGTCCATACATCAACACTCACTTACTGTAGTGGGAGGGTGTTGAATTTCTGAAATTAATGCTTTCGTTATTAAATGGGGTAACGTATGTACATTGATAATCAATATCTAATATTTCACTCATTGAAAATACTTCTCCTGATGTTAAGAAGCCACGGCTTAAAATTTTCATAGCAGCAGTTCCTCGTTTACAATCAAGAAGTACGGCATCATCTTTAGATATGTTAACTGCCAGATAGCTAGTAAGATAATTAGCTATACTAAACCCTTTACTTAAGATAAATTTTTGCAGTGAGCTTTCAATAATCTTTTGATTTAATTTAGGAAATAGATATACAGGTGTTTGTGTGTATTCAATTTGCACCACTTTCCCGTTAATATATCTCAGTCTTTTAAATGTCCAAATATAATCGCGATCAGACAAGGAAAATACATTTTTTTGCTCATTGTTTGGTAAACACTTATATAATTTCAAGAGCTGATAGGTAAACTCATCAAACTTTTTCTCGGTTATAGAGCTATAAATAAGCGGATTATTTTTTATATGTTGATTAACATAATTACCTGAATTTTGTTTGGTATTAATCGCTCCAATACTCTCAAGTTTCTCTAAAGCTTTTCTAATCGTGGAGCGAGATACTTTATATTCTTCAGCTAGCGTTCTTTCTGAAAGTAATCTTTCTTTATCTGGATTTTGGTAAATTTTACTCAGTAAATCCTGAGCAATGAACTCAAATTTTTTCATGACGCTCTACGTACCTAGATTTAATCTTATTAAGATTGATTGAAAGAATATTGTTTAAAGAGCATTATTGGGTTTTTAAATATATCTGTGCTGAAATAGGCTTGTTCTCGGGATTAACGACAGGGAAAAATCATGAAACAGTTTGCCCTGTAAGGACTTGATTAATATAATCGGTATTTGCCCATTTCTGTTTTGTTAAGGCTCGCTTTAAATGTTTTATCATTTTTCGTATATTGCAAAGATGTCGTGGTGTGTTACTTTCTGATAGTCATTCAGTCGATAAATGCTTGTGGAATTCCTTTGAATTCCTCGTAGAAAATACATGCGCTATTGGGTGATAGGGTGTAATACTATTTTCAAAGCGTGAGTATTTCCTCAACCAATCTATATTATCCTTTCCAAAATGAGATATTTCATCCTAACTTTCAGAGCCTGCTATGGTTGCAGTTATCGTTAAAAACCAGATTTCAGATGACTGGTGTATGATTTTCCATCCTTAACGTGGTTCTCTTATAATTGAGACATGCTCTGACAAAGTTAATCTATTCATTTTAATTTATCTATGCTCTTGTGGTGTTTGGTACTATATATGCGAAAACTAGTTGTCCATTTTATAGCCGCTATGTAATTTTTCCCTAGGGTTAACAATAAAATATTTTTGCTATTAACTTTTTATAAAGTGTACGGCAAAAGTCAACTATAACGTTAGTCTATCCCCATCCTATATAAATGTACATAATGCGATACTTACAATATAAAAGAGGGCATACCACTCCACCATGAAGCAGTTATTAAGGGCTAAATTACGAACATTTCAGATCACAAAAACTAACAAAAAACATTGAAATAACTGCTCACTTACAGTTGATAAAGCCCTGATGTAAATTTCTCTCGATAACTATCACTTCGATTTGCTTGCTTATGTTTTTTCTTAATCCCACCTTCAAACGATTTTTCATTCTTTAGTAAGTTCAAGCTTGTATACCGAACTGTTGCAACGTTTTCAGTTGAATTTCCTTGCCGAATTCGACATGCGTCTTCATTCATTGATATATCTAACTGCCAGTGCAGGTATTTTCGACAGGCTAATGATCTCTTGATGCATTTAAAAAAGCCTTAGCGTCTAGCTCTGGATAGCTAATATAAAACTTAACAGTGGCTGTCGTTTCCTTTACCAGTTCAAAAGAAACTACATAACCAAGGGTTTTCAAACCCGCCCATTCAAAATATAAATCACCAATTTCACTGGCATTAGTCATCATTCAATGACGAACTTATTCATGGCCATGCCCATTTTGGATGTCGATTAAGCTTCTTTTTCTTTGCCTTCTAATAGATTGAAAGAAATATACCATCAAATACTGACTGTAAATTTTGGGTTTGACGTTATCTCATTCGATTTAGCACTGGTTTTTACCTGCTCCAAAACAACTGAATGGCATCTGTTTTGTTTTGCTAATTAAATGAGTTTCTTAATGTTTTACCATCAATAGCAATTACATCGCCATGAGTCATTTCACAACAACTTTTCATCCCATTAACAAAGCACTTTTGAAATTGATTTGGATCAACCAACTGAAAAATCCTAGAGATTGTATCATCCGTTGGTATTTCGCCTGAAAAAAGAAAATACTTCTTTAACCAATCTAACTTATTGTTGCTAAATCCTTTATTTCTTCGCTGCCCTCGCACCCAGATATAACAGCCGTAATTGCCAAAAACAAAACATCGACTAAATGAAGATGCACTTTTCTCCGATGACTGAAGCAGGTTTATCAAGGTTAGTTGGGACATATATGACTTCTGTTAAAGATAAAAAGAAGTATATGATCACAACTAAACCTGATCTACAATTAGATCCTTTCCCAAAGTCAGACCTACAGACGCATCTAAAAAAATAATTAAAAGTCAAAATAAAACTCTGCATTCGTAATCTTTTCCTCGGCAGTTATTTACTTTTAATGGACGTTATCCAACAATCACAATTTAAAGTTTGTTTGTATTTTAAGCTTTTTATTGGTTTTTTATAAAAAATAGTGATGATAACATTCAGTTGAATATCGCAGATAAAGTTTCCTGTGATATTTTTTTTATAATTAATACAATAAGTTGTGTCATTTAAGCTCTTTTGTAGATAGATTGTGGCGCGACTAGATAGCGTCTTTATTGGCTAATAGGGTGATGGCAGGCTTATCTTTTGATAAACTGTGTTTTTTGCATAACTGCCGTTAGGGATTTTTTTGAAGCATACTATAGTCATTTTTTTCACACTGGTTGCTTTAGGTACAACAGCACCTGTCTTCGCTAAATCAACCGCTCCTTCAAAAATAGAAATTGAGTTCAGCAAGCAGTTTAAGCAAGCTATGCGGGTTAATGAAATCCCCGGTGCGGCTTATGCCATTGTCCGAGGGGGCCGAGTGTCGACCATTAAAGCCTATGGGGTACGTGGACAAAAAAATAACCAAGCGATCGATAAAGATACCTCTTTCAGATTGGCCTCGGTATCAAAAACATTTTCCGCTGAGTTAGCTGCGCTGATGATCGAAAAAAAATCATTTTCTTGGGACGATTCTATTGTTGATTATATACCTGAATTTAAGCTTAAACAGCCAGGTCAAGCGGAAGCAATTACCATCAAGCATGTGCTAAGCCACAGCAGCGGATTAATGCCCAATGCCTTTGATGGTTATTTAAAAGGCCGGTTTCGATTTAGCCATATTATATCAAAATTTGAAGCGCTAGAGCCTTTTTGTTCACCTGGGGCATGTTACGGTTATCAGAATGTACTGTTCAGCTTTATATCTGAAGTGTTTAAACGCAGTACCGGTAAAGCATACGCTGAATTGATGCAGCAGATGATTTTTTCCCCCTTAGCGATGAACAATGCCAGTGTTGGTTTTGATGCTTATAAAAACACCATTAATAAAGCCTACCCTCATGTTAAAGTCAGCCGTAACGGGCCTTGGCATCAAGTGAGAATAAAACCAGATTTCTACAAAGTCGAGGCCGCAGCAGGCATCAATGCGAGCATTACGGACATGAGTAAATGGTTGCTTGCGCAGTTGGGGCATACTCCCGAGGTGATTTCGGGAGATTTACTAGAGACGGTAAGGGAGCCTGTTGTTAGCACCGAAAAAGATATAAAAAGTCGCACTTGGAAGGGCATCATTGATGATGCTCATTATGGTATCGGCTGGCGTGTTTACCAATATAAGAAGGATATATTATATTTTCACAGTGGTTGGGTTGAAGGTTTTCGCGCGGTGATTGCTTATTCAAAAGATAAGCAGATAGGGGTAGTGATATTGGCTAATGCCGAATCACGCAGTATTGATAAATTAACGGTGAATTTCTGGCGGTTATTACTTAATGAGCCTTCGGTTAAGGCAACTCCATTAGTGCAGGATATTAAACCGATTAAGGCAACTCCATTAGTGAAGGATATTAAACCGATTAAGGCAACTCCATTAGTGAAGGATATTAAACCGATTAAGGCAACTCGATTAGTGATGCATATTAAATCGTCCTTCTAATAAAAGACTGATGGCAATCAACGCCTCAAGTAGCTATCCCACTAACTTGTAATTTATTATATTTTCTAACTGCTTCTTATTGAATAAGGTTTGTCATGCAAAAAAAACTTATTACGCGGCATATTAAACCTATTACCCTTGGCGATGGCGATGTGGTTATGCTGGTCTATTACCGTGGCGCTCGATGATATAGTGCATGCTTTTTTGACCTTAATTGGTTTGGGTAATCAGTGGATGGGCAGCAGTTTTAACCTTATTTTGTTGGTTACTGGTGGCCGGCCAGGCTTTTAGTGTGAGTCCAATAATTTGCTTGTCCCAAAAACTAAAAAACCTCAGACGGTTTTTTTTAAACAAAGCAATGGCACTTTTATTCTCGCCTTTATGACCTCTGAAAGTATTTCTGAGGTTGTGAGTTATGCTTTACCTAACGATCAATGTGAGCCTGTTTTGATTCAAATACGTTATCAGGTGGCAGGGATAATTTCACTGGTCATAGGTGACGATCTTATTTATGTTGACTGGCCTTTTGAAGACGCCATGGGTTTTATGTTAAGCGCAGGCATTTCGCCCACAAAGCAAAAATAGTGTTGTAATACTTGAGAATAGAATAACAGTTTTCCAGTATTACCCCTTGTGCCCACCCTGTTAAAGAACGCTTAAAATAAAAAAGCCCTAACCAGTTAATACGTTTAGGGCTTTTACATTTTTTCGGCTTTAACCGGCCATCACTCTTCTGTTAAAGAAGAGGGATCACATAATACGTTGTCCCGGTTTTGCGCCATCATCCGGATTTAGAATGTGGATCTCTTTACCGCCAGGACCGGTTGCTAATACCATCCCTTCGGATAAACCGAACTTCATTTGACGTGGCGCTAGGTTAGCAACCATTACCGTTAACCTGCCCTCTAATTCTTCGGGTGTATAAGCAGACTTAATACCGGCAAATACGGTGCGTGTTTCGCCGCCTAAATCTAAGGTCAGTTTAAGTAATTTGTTCGCCTTAGGCACCGCTTCCGCTTTTTTGATCAGGGCAACACGTAAGTCTGTTTTAGCAAAGGTATCAAAGTCAATTTCTGGCGCCAACGGCTCTTTATCCAGTTCTGATTTTGCAGCTTCAAGTTGTGCTACCGCTTGTTTCTGTTTGGCAGCTTTATCGGCTTCCAGACTGTCCTTCGATGCGTCAACCATTGCTTCTACGTGTTTAGGATCAATACGTTGGAATAATGCTTTAAATTTATTGATACGATGACCGGCAAGGGGCTTTTTAATAATATCCCAATCCAGCGTTTCCGCCAGAAAGTCCTCACTGCGCGCCGCCAGTTTGGGTATAATAGGTTTTAGGTAAGTCATTAAAATACGGAATAAGTTGATCCCCATAGAGCAGATTTCCTGTACTTCAACTTCGCTGCCTTCCTGTTTCGCTAATGCCCAGGGTGCTTTTTCATCAATGTATTTGTTAGCGATGTCAGCTAATGCCATTATTTCACGAATCGCACGGGCAAAATCACGTTGTTCAAATAACGTTGCAATGCTTTCCCCTGCATCAATAAAGGATTGATATAACTGCGGTTCAGAAACATTATTTGATAATTGACCGTCGTATTTTTTAGTAATAAAACCTGCTGTACGAGAGGCAAGATTAACCAGTTTATTAACCACATCAGAGTTTACCCTTTGGGTAAAATCTTCAAGGTTCAAATCTAAATCATCAATACGACTGGTTAATTTAGCGGCATAATAATAACGTAAACATTCAGGATCCAGATTCTCTAAGTAGGTGCTGGCTTTAATGAAAGTACCTTTAGATTTTGACATTTTCGCGCCGTTTACCGTGACATAACCGTGTACGTTAATCGCGGTTGGTTTACGGTATCCAGCACCTTCTAAAACAGCTGGCCAAAATAGACTGTGGAAGTTAACAATATCTTTACCAATGAAATGGTATAACTCAGCTGCGCTGTCTTTTTTCCAGTATTCATCAAAATTAAGTCCCTCGGTTTTATCACAGAGGTTTTTAAAGCTGCCCATGTAACCGATCGGTGCATCTAACCAAACATAGAAATATTTACCTGGTGCATCGGGTATTTCAAAACCAAAGTAAGGCGCATCACGGGTTATATCCCACTGCTTTAAGCCGGTTTCAAACCATTCACCGACTTTGTTTGCCATTTCGATCTGTAGCGCGCCGGATTTAGTCCAGACTTTTAACATATCTTCAAATTGGGGCAGATCGAAAAAGAAATGCTCAGTGTCTTTCATAATAGGTGTGCTGCCGGAAACAGCTGATTTGGGGTTAATCATCTCGGTTGGGCTGTAGGTTGCGCCACAAGCGTCACAGTTATCCCCGTATTGATCTTCAGCTTTGCACTCAGGACAGGTTCCTTTTACAAAACGATCCGGTAAAAACATCTGTTTTTCAGGATCAAATAATTGTGAGATGGTTCTATTAGTAATGTAACCATTTTCACGCAGTAAGATATAAATTTGAGAGGACAACGCCTGGTTCTCTTCGCTGTGGGTACTGTGATAGTTGTCAAAGCTGATATTAAACCCCGAAAAATCACTTTCGTGAGAAGCTCGAATATCCGCTATCATCTCGGTTGGCTTAATACCCATCTCTTGTGCTTTAAGCATAATAGGCGTGCCGTGCGCATCATCTGCACAAATAAAATGGATATTGTGACCACGTAAACGCTGAAAACGAACCCAGATATCAGCTTGAACATGTTCAAGCATGTGGCCGAGATGAATCGGACCGTTTGCATAGGGCAGAGCGCAGGTAACAAGGATTTTACGTTGTTGAATTTCCATTTTATTTATTATTCCTGTTGTGTTGAATCTCAATTTTAAGGTTGCGATTCTACCCAAAAAAGGCCTAAAATCCCACTCTTAAATGGGCTTGAAAAATCCTTATTTAATTGTGGATGAAATAATAACAGGTTTTGCTACACTGTTTTATCGCAACAGGAGATTTCGTTGCTTAAATAAGGAGCATTTGTGTTTTTTAATAAAAAAAGTTTGTCAGATAAAGTTACCGCCTGTTTGCAGGAAAATGATCCCACTAAGGTGGTCGCTAAATTAATGGCCAACAAGGCAATTTTAATCGATGAAAAGAGCGCGACTATAAAAATTGTAATGCCTTTTTATGCCCCTGCTTGGTTGCATAATCTGCAACTTGATTGCACCGCTAAACTTGAAAAATTGTTTGGCAAATCGGTTAGCTGGAAGGTTAATCATCAAGTCGCTTCATTACAAAATGACACGACTAAATCTGCTTTGCCAAACATCAAAAATATTATTGTCGTTGCATCGGGTAAAGGGGGCGTAGGTAAATCGACTGTAAGTGTTAATTTAGCCCTTGCTCTCGCTGAAAATGGTGCTCAGGTGGGTATTTTAGATGCCGATATTTACGGACCTTCTATTCCGACTATGCTGGGTGTTAAAGGTGCAGAGCCCGTAAGTGTTGATGGTAAATTAATGTCACCAATTAAGGCGCATGGTATTGTTTGTAATAGCATTGGTTTTTTAGTGGCTGAAGAGGATGCCATGATCTGGCGAGGCCCAATGGCCAGCAAAGCGTTTTCGCAAGTGCTCAATGAAACGGCTTGGCAAGGTCTTGATTATTTAGTGGTCGATATGCCACCGGGCACGGGCGATATTCAGTTAACCATGTCGCAAAATGTGCCGGTGACAGCTGCTGTGGTGGTGACAACACCCCAGGATGTGGCATTGATTGATGCAAAAAAAGGCATTTCCATGTTCAATAAAGTTGCCGTTAATGTCGCAGGTATTATTGAAAATATGAGTCTTTATTCATGCAGTCAATGCGGTCATGAAGAAGCTATTTTTGGTACCGGTGGTGGTAAAAAATTGGCTAAGCAATTCAATTTACCTTTTTTAGGAGCATTACCCCTACATATAAAATACCGGGAAGACACGGATCAGGGCATGCCGACGGTTATAAAAGGAGACAGTGAGGTATTAAGCGCGCCATTTTTATCTTTAGCTGAAACCTTGTCGATTAATCTTTATCGCGATTTAACCATCGCCTTACCGGAAATAATGATCACTAATTTAGGTTAAATCCTTGTTTTGAAATTCTTCTGGGTTATGGCAGTTTTTACAACTGCCAACAACTAAAAATCAAAACACGCATCACTTTCTCACTCTCTTTAATGGGATGCGTGCAATTTTTTCATCTGCAGGGCAGTTATTTACCACATTCAAAGATATTAAAGGCTTGAATTTAGGTTTTGCTTTGATTAATGGCCGCTACTTTTCATTTGCATCTATTCTTTGTTATTCGAATTTAAATTCGAATAACAAAGAGTTTTCAAATGTCAAATTCTACCACCCGTAAGCAATTACTTAGTCCGTACAAACTAAGTTCGTACCCGTTACAAAGTCATCTTGTTATGTCACCTATGACTCGTAATCGAGTGATCGGTAATGTGACAAACGATCTTATGGTTAAGTCTTATGCACAACGTGCAACGGCCGGACTCATTGTTACCGAAGGCAAATCACCTCCAGAGAATGGCCTTGGCGATTTGCGCATTCTGGAAATTTTTCAGCTGTACAAGTGGTAGGTTGGGCGCGTGTCACGAAGGCTGTAGGGACCAAAGGCGTTACAATATTTATTCAGTTAATGCACCACCGCACGTATTGCACATCCCCTTAATCTGCCGCAAGGTGCTCATATGCCTGTCTCCTCAGCCATTATCGCAGACGGTGAAATGTATACCGATGGACAGGGGATGAAAGCACACCTCGAACCGATCGCTATGAGCCGCGATGATATTATTAGTACTCAAAAAAGTTTGTCATGGTGGCAACGCTTGTTGCGATCAGCAAGGGTAAGGTGAGGATCCGATTATCGCCCTTTAGCGTATTTAATGACATGCCACTTTATGATGCAGCGCACGTGGAAAGTGATCTTGCGACCGGCAAAGGGGATTTGATTGCCGTTGGGTGGCTCTTTCTTGCAAATCCAGATCTGCCTAAGCGCTGGCAGGCTAATGTGCTTTTGAATAGTGCTAATATGAATACGGTTTACTGAGCAGATGCAAAAGATTATAGCGATCATCCGCCGCAGAATAAATGATCCTATTAAAGTTGGTATTCGGCAAAGTAATAAAGTCAATAATAAGTGCCGGTGAGGGAGCTTGATTTAAAATCAAGAGGGGGATTTGTAACGGGCATAAAAAATTGGAGCAGCGTTAAAGTCCGCAAGCATGATAGTTATCTTACGTTCAGGCAGTTAATCGGTATTTGGATTTAATAAAATGGAAGGACAAACAGGTATTGATATACCCTTACTGAGGGGCTTTAAAAGGCACAGTATTAAAGTGGTGGAGCCATGCGGGTTCGAACCGCAGACCTCAACGCTGCCAGCGTTGCGCTCTCCCAGCTGAGCTATGGCCCCACTTTAATCTTCAACTAACCGTTTGAATTGGTTAGGTATAACAAGAACAGGGCGCATAATATGCACCTTGCTCTTAACTGTCAACTAAAACTTACAAAATAAGTTATATTTAGCTTTTTTATGAAGCAGCAACGCGCGCAGCGATGAATTCAAGTGCGCGATCGATACGTTTTATACTACGCTCTTTACCAATTAAGCGCAGGGTGACATCTAAAGAAGGCGATTGCCCGCCGCCTGTTATGGCAACTCGCAGAGGCATACCGACTTTACCCATACCAACCCCTAATTCATCGGCTGTATCATTGATTATTTGATGCAGAGCTGGATCTGTCCAGTCATCACTTGCCTGCAGCTTTTGCTGAACTAAAACAAGCGCATCTTTAGCCACCGGGCGAAGATGTTTCTTGCTAGCAGTGGCATCAAAGTCTTCGTACTCTTCAAAGAAGTAACGGCTGGTGGTTGCTAACTCAACTAATGTTTTAGCGCGTTCAGAAAGTGCGCTGACAATATCGGCAAGGGCAGGGCCACTAGTCATATCGATTTTTTGATTATTCATGTGCCATGCAAGGTGCTGTGCAACGTAAGCCGGATCCAGTGATTTAATGTAATGTTGATTTAACCAAAGTAACTTTTCAGTATTAAATGCAGAAGGTGCTTTATTAATTGCATCTAAGGAGAACAGTTCAATCATCTCTTTTTCTGAGAAAATTTCCTGATCACCGTGTGACCAGCCTAAACGTACCAGATAGTTTTTAAGAGCTTCAGGTAAATAGCCTTCATCACGGAACTGCATGACAGAGACGGCACCATGACGTTTAGAAAGTTTTGCACCATCATCCCCTAAAATCATAGCAACATGGGCATATTCTGGTAAGGGGGCACCTAATGCTTTCAATATATTAATTTGCCGCGGTGTATTGTTGATATGATCTTCGCCACGAACAACATAAGTAATCCCCATGTCCCAATCGTCAACAACCACACAAAAATTATAAGTTGGTGTGCCATCGGTACGCTGAATTATTAAATCATCAAGCTCTGTATTTGAAAATTCAATCGGGCCACGTACATGATCGTCAAATTTAACACTGCCTTCTTTAGGATTTTTAAAACGTATAACATAAGGGGCATCGGTATTCTGAGGTGTTAAGTCCCGACACTTGCTATCGTAACGTGGTGATAGGCCTGCTTTTTCCTGTGCTTCACGCAGTTCATTAACGCGTTCTTTTGTGCAGTAACATTTGTAAGCTGTCCCATCAACCAGCATCTTTGCGATTATTTCTTTATAGCGATCAAAACGTTTGGTCTGGTAATAAGGACCTTCATCCCAAGTCAAACCCATCCAGGTCATACCTTCTAAGATCGCATCCACTGCTTCTTGAGTTGAACGCGCAATATCCGTATCTTCTATGCGCAGTACAAACTCACCCCCTTTACTTTTTGCATGTAACCAGGAATAAAGTGCAGTACGCGCGCCACCAACATGTAAAAAACCAGTGGGGCTAGGGGCAAAACGTGTTTTAACTTTCATTGAAAAATGTCCTTATGTATAGGCGCTAAAATAATAGGCGTATTTTAACGGATACCATTGTAATTACATTAACTATTTCTGTTTTCTCGAAAACAAAAATAGAAAAAAAAACCTATTAGCCAGAAAATAAGCAAGCATTGTTTACCCTTTGAGCGATCGACCATAAATCATGGTTTTTATTATAAAAATGGCTTGACTGAAAAAAGGGGTTCCCTATAATACGCCCCACAAACGACATGCCTTATAAATGCCGTTTTGATTCGAGCCTAGCTCGATTCGTTTGAAAAATTAAAAATTTACGGTTAGTGCCGTTACGCGGACAGCAATGCTCAACGCACAGTTAAACTTAAAGATGGGCGATTAGCTCAGTTGGGAGAGCACCGCCCTTACAAGGCGGGGGTCACTGGTTCAAGCCCAGTATCGCCCACCATCTTTAATCTTCTTTATTCGGAAGTAAAACGAAATATGTATTAAAGACTGACGGTTAGTGCTGTTAAGCCTCGAGCTTGCTCGATGCACAGTTAAACTTAAAGATTGACGGTTAGTGCCGTTATGCGGAGAGTAATGCTCGATGCACAGTTAAACTTAAAGATGGGCGATTAGCTCAGTTGGGAGAGCACCGCCCTTACAAGGCGGGGGTCACTGGTTCAAGCCCAGTATCGCCCACCATCTTTA
>JBLHWW010000075.1:0-17679 GCA_047629075.1 Psychromonas sp.
ACCTTGAGGTTTGACTGCGACAGAAAGCACATGTTTTTTAAGCGCTAATTTCTCTTCAGTATTTAAAAGAGAGGGGCGCCCAGTCGCTAACTTTAATGTTAAGCCATCAAAACCATGGGACAAATAGGTTGAGATCCACTCATTGACAAGACGATGGCTAACATTAAGTGTTCTTGCAATAAGAGCACGAAAATCGCCTTTATTAAACTATTCTACAGCCATATAGCGTAACTTAAAGCTTGCGTTGTTCGTGTAGGGAATTGAACATTCTTGAATCTTTTTCATTTTTATACGATTATTTAGCGATTAAAAGAGCATGCTATGATTGATCATAAATTAATTTCTTTTGGTATAACCAGTGGCGGGTAATATCTTCTGTGCTAGTGTCTGCCGTATTATTTTGCAGGGTACTTAGTGCGCAGAAAAAACGCTTTAGAATCTATAATGTTATGCTCATAGTTAGTTGCTTTGGCTAAGACAAAATGGAGCTAAGCAATGAAAGGGTGAGACAATTTTAGCAAGCCTGTAGATGATGAGGTTAATGTAATAATCGCCGCGCTAGGTAATCCACTATGACATTGAGCCCTGCGGTGAAAACCAGGAGTAACAAGGCGCCGCTAAAGCGAATCTCAGAAAAATTACTGTCAACATAAAATCCTAAGGTCATTACCCCAATCATACCCAAAATAGCCGTTTCACGGATAATGACTTCAAAACGATAAAACAACAGCCCCATAAAATGTGGGTACAGATTAGGAAGAACCAGATAACTGTACTGATCAATTTTGGGCTGATAAGTTAGCGGTACTGTCACGCTGTCAGCTTGACGCGCCATTAAAAATACCATCAGGCCACTATTGTGTAACGCTAAAGCGATAATGGCGGGTAACATAGAAGGCCCTAATAGCATCATTAACACAAAGGCCAATAAATATTCTGGCAGTGAACGTAAGATTAAATTCACGGTCCGCATTATTAATATAATTACTTTTGGCATCATCAGCCGGGTATTAAAAGGTAATAAAACCAGGGTTAGAAAATAGGTTAATCCTAAGGCACAAAAAGCCAATACCAGGGTGGCAATCATTCCGGGAAAAACCTGCTGGCTGATTAACTTATAAGCCCAGTCAAATACCTTCGACAAAATATCAATATCAAACCAGCTTAAGAAAGGTTGCCCCTGCAGCATAGGCGGTAAAATATCTACACTGAGAAAACGCCAAATAAGTTGGCCGTCAATGGCTGGAATAGGTGGCAAAAAATAGATAGCGAGTGGTAAATATAACCACAAAAAAAGAGGTTTAGCCCAAAAGCGTATACTCCCAATTAACAATACGAATAAGATTAATAATGCACCGCCTTGCTCATAATGTCCCTGGCGAAAAGCTGATTCTAAATAAAAACCTAAGGTCGGCATACCAATAAACCCCAACACAGCACTACTGCGCAGCGCACACTCGAAACGGTAACGAATATAATCGACAATCTGTGGATACATATGCATCCAGCGGCCATATATAAATGCCGAAAGTTTATCAGTGCCCTTTGGCAGAGAAAATAATGTGTGCCTTGGTGCTTGCTGTAAAATATCTGAAAATATTCGGGCAAAGGTGGCTGCGTAAGGAAGGCCAATGGCTAAAATACCCGTAATGGCTGATAAGCCAAATATTTGCAAAAATATAAGCGCCCAAAATATTTCATGGATAGCACGAATAAACGCACAAATTGCCGCAATCAAAGGATGTTGATAGCACAATGCTAATGGGAAACCCAAAAGCAATCCGAGCGTTATCCCAAGTAGAGCAAAACTGATGGTTTGCCACAACGCCTCAAATAAATACTCTGTTGCGAAAAAATCAGGATGAATAAAGCCCTGTCCCATACGTCCAAGCTCAATCCAAGGCTCGAGCGCAATGACTTCAGTATCAGCAAAAAACCAACATACCGATACCATCAGTAAAAGCAGCAGGGTTATTTTTTGCCACTGTCCTACAAAAGAGAATCCAGCAAAGGTCATGGCTTTAGGCATAATAGAAAGGATTGTTAGAGAAGGGGAAAAAGTGAGTGATAAAAAAGTTGTTTTGCAGGATCTGCCTGTTCATCGTTATGCCACTGCATTTTTGACAGTATCTGCTAATGCATAATGCTGTGCCAAATCCGTCAGCGTTAACTGATTGGCTTTATCATCTAAGACGACTTTACCATCGCTAATCACAATAATACGCTCAAAGTGTGCTAAGGCTAATTCGGCATCATGCAACACACAAATAACACTCTGATGCGCTTGTTTAATCAAATTTAATACTCGTAAGCCCATCAATGGATCTAATGCAGAGAAAGGCTCATCGCCCATAAATACCGGCTGTTGCTGAAATAACGCTCTGGCAAGCGCAACACGCTGACGCTGACCGCCAGACAATTCGCTGACTTTCTGGTGCAATGGTGCGGTTAACTCAAGCTGCTGGCAAATAGCGCTAATGTGTTGTTGCGGCTTGTTAAACGGCAATAACAAATTAGTCAAATTATACCAACGGGAATAGCGTGCTAGCCCGCCAATAAATACATTATGATAAACCGACAAGTTATCGACTAGGCCTTTGGCTTGAGAACACAAACAGGTTTTCTTCGACAGTTGTTGATAGAGGTGATGTAACAGCGTGGTTTTACCCACGCCAGAAGGACCTAAAATAGCCACATGTTCATTTTCGTTAAATGACAAATTTATTTTAGGTAAAATAATCTGTTGCTTATAACCTAAATCAATATCAACCAACGACAACATTAATCAATCATTCCAATTTTTTTAGCAACACGCTCAATTGGTTCATAATCACTATTTTGGGCAGGTACAAAAGAGGTACGCGGAAAACTGGCTAATAAATCCTTATCGGTCATCCCGATTAATGCTTTAGTCAGCTTATCTTTAAAGCCTGTACCAAAATCACTGTCTACGCCCGAGCGCACTGTCCATTGATAATCTGGATAGGTAGGGCTTTCCCAAATCACTTTCACCTTGCTGGTATCAACCTCACCCTTTTCAACGGCGGTGTCCCATACTTTATAATTTACTGCGCCTATTTGATAAACACCCGCTTCGACTTGGCTGATGGTCCGGCTATGGTCACCAGAGAAACCGATGCGTTTAAAAAGCTGATCGACTGGTTTACCTAAATTTTTCTCAATAAAAAACTGCGGCATCAAACGGCCTGAGGTTGACCCTTTAGATCCAAACGTAAAGGTATAATTATTGAGGACTGGAAAATCATTTGATGATTTTATATCGACAGAATGATTTGCAATCAAATAACTCTTAAAAGATTGATCCTCAAACCCTTGCGCAATAGCCTCAGAACCCGGTACCAAACCACGTGCTTGTACACCGGATAAACCACCAAACCAGGCAAGTTGTACCTGATTATTACGAAACGCCGTTATCGCCGCAGAATACGACTTTACCGGAATATACTTGACTTCAATGTCCAATTGCTCAGATAAATAATTGGCGACTTTTTCAAAACGAGTACGAAGATTGCTTTCATCAGCATCGGGAATAGCTGTAAAAGTAAAAGTGGCGCTTAATGCGCAGGTCGAAAATAAACTTAAAAGGCCAGCCGATAGTAAATATGTTAGTTTCATCTCAATCCTAGTGGGAAGGTAGTTAATCTGACTATTTTAACTTTACCTGATAATTGATGCAACGCTTCATTAGAGTTACTTTATGGAAACGGCTTTGAATGCCAATAGCGATATCCATTTACAGCTTGCTGATTATGCTGTCTTTATAACGTTGACTGCATAATAGTTTGCCTTATCCAGTGATCTCATCTTGTGGGTGCTGTTTTAATATTACCCTGCCGCTTATATGTCAGCTGAGGCGAATTTGATAATATAAATGTAATTTAAAATAAATTGCTTATAGCAATGGGTCGATTGTTTTTTTCGTAGGCTGTTTCCTGCAATTAAACCCTTTAATATATTCGCTTATGTGCAAATTTATCTTACAATGGTGTTTGTTTTTTTATTGGGTGTTTTACAGTTATTATGTCAATTAGAATTGCTATTAATGGTTACGGGCGGATAGGACGCAGTGTATTGCGTGCATTATATGAAAATAATCGTCAAGATGAAATCAAAGTTGTGGTTATTAATGAACTTGCTGAACCGTCAGCGATTGCACATTTAACCCAATATGACTCAACCCATGGACGTTTTCCTTTTCCCGTTAACCTGCAGAATAATTGCTTAACCATTAAAAATGATGATATTCATTTAGTGCGGTTTTCTGAACTTGTTGATTTACCATGGCATGAACACGATATAGATATAGTGTTAGACTGTACCGGTATTTATGGCTCCAGAGCCGATGCCAATGCGCATATCGCAGCCGGGGCTAAAAAAGTTATTTTTTCTCATCCGGCAAATTCAGATGTAGATGCAACCGTGGTGTACGGGATAAATCATCAACAACTCACTGGCGATGAAACTTTCATTTCCGGAGCATCCTGTACCACTAATTGCATGGTGCCAGTGATCGATACACTGGATAAACACTTTGCCATTAAATGCGGGACTATTACGACTATCCATTCTGCCATGAATGATCAACCGGTGATCGACGCATACCATTCAGATCTGCGACGTACTCGCGCCGCAAGCCAGTCTATTATTCCCGTTGATACTAAATTAGCCGCTGGGATAGAGCGCATTCTGCCTAAGTTTGCCAATAAATTTGAGGCGATTGCAGTGCGCGTACCCACCATTAACGTAACCGCGATGGATCTCAGTATTACCGTCAGTAAAGATGTCACTATTCAGGAAATTAATGATTGCCTGCTTAAGGCCTCTGAAAGTAATTTACAGGATATTTTGGGTTACACCGAAGCCCCGCTGGTTTCAATTGACTTTAATCACGATCCTCGCTCTTGTATTATCGACGGTACCCAAACCCGCGTTAGCGATGGGAATTTAGTTAAGTTATTAGTCTGGTGTGATAACGAATGGGGATTTGCTAATCGTTTATTAGATACCAGTTTTTATGTTGCTAATTTGGCGGCACAAAAAACACTGCAATCTACAGAAGCAGATATCAGCAACAGGATAAATGATAATCTTCAGGAAAGAAGGGAAATTATCTAGTTATTCTAAATCAAAACCGAGTAATACTTGAAAGGGAATAACCGCTCTCATTATGTTACCCCTGTACAAGCTTCAGGCGCACCGCCTTATCTTTAATGTGTGATCATCTGCAATAGTAAGAAGGATGCTTATTAATGACAAAAAATATTTTGGTGGTGGGGGCCTCCGGTTATGTAGGCAGTCAACTCGTCGTGGCGCTTGCGCAACAAGGTTATCACGTTACGGCGACAGCACGGGATCTGGCCGTACTTGCAAAACAGAGTTGGAGCCGACGCGCGAATATTAAAATAGTGACATTAGATTTAACCCTTAATACCGATCTATCCCATATTCTGCAAGATATTGATGTTGTTTTTTATCTTGTGCATAGCATGAATTACGGCCCAAACTTTGTTGATATTGAGCTTAGTAATGCGAAAAATTTCAGCGAACAGTTAAAAACCAGTCAGGTTAAACAACTTGTCTATTTAGGCTCTCTGCAACCTGCTTCCAGCGATTCTAAACATTTTGTCGCACGTAAAAAAACAGGTGACATTTTAAGAGAAAGTAATGTCATCGTCACTGAATTAAGAGCCGGTATTATTGTAGGCGCGGGCTCTGCCGTTTTTGAAGTGATGCGTGATGTAGTTTATCACCTGCCTGTTATGATCATGCCTAAGTGTATAAATTCTCACAACTCTCCTATTGCCTTAAAAAATCTGCTCTATTATCTGCTGGCGTTACTCAAACTTCCTGCCACCGCGCATAAAATTTTTGATGTTGCAGGTCCTGAGTTAATTACCTATCAAAAACAGCTACAAATAATTGCTAATTTGATGGGTAAAAAAGTACATATTATCCCTTTGTCTATTTTAACCCCTAAGGTTGCCGCCTTAGGGTTTAAAATAATCACTTCAGTGCCAACCAATATTGCCAAAGCATTAGTGGAGGGAATGTGCTACGACTTAACGGCCGACGGATCCGATATCCAGTTTCTTATTCCGCAACCATTACTTTCTTATGAACAAGCTGTGGCGCAAACCCTAGCAAATGAACAAGAGATAATTAACAGTGATACATGGGGATTTGATCCTGATGCACTGTCTTATTGGCAACCAGGTTACGCTTATTATCCGAAGCAAGCGGGTCATTGTCTTAAAACCGATGCCAGTGCTGAATGCCTTTGGCAGCAGATTCAATTAATAGGTACCCAGAAAGGTTATTTTTATGCAAATTATTTATGGCGAATCCGAGAAGGAATAGATCATCTTGCTGGTGGCAATTCTCTAACGCGTTACCGTAGTCATCCTGACAAAATAGCATTAGGTGATAGAATTGATTCTTGGAAAGTCATTGGCCTTAAAGAGAATCAATTTTTGTCTTTATTAATGGGCATGAAAGCCCCTGGATTGGGGCGACTTGAATTTAATATTGTGGATAAAGGGGCTTATCGGGAGTTAGATATACGTGCCTGGTGGCATCCAGCAGGTTTTTCAGGCTTATTATATTGGTTTGCACTGATGCCCGCACACTTATTTATCTTTAAGGGAATGACCAAAGCTATAGTGAAAAAATCTAAAACCAAAATGTAACCGATTGAGATTCATGATTTATAATGCATATTTATTACTATACTCAAAGGGTAATTCATTAACTTATTGAGGTAGGGAATGCTCTTGAAAAGGCAAAAAATATGATACCACTGGGCATTAAACGATTAACTGTTGCTGTTTTTGCCATCAATGTTTTCTCTTGTACGGCGGTATTATCAGAGAGCAACGCTGGGTATAAAGAAGTTGGGGAAGCCTCTTTTTATGCCAATAATTTTCAAGGTAGACTGACCGCAAGCGGCGTTTTTTTTGATCAAAATTCGAAAACAGCGGCGCACAAAAAATTATCTTTTGGATCAAAAGTGAAAGTCACTAATTTAAAAAATGGCAAAAATATTGTAGTCATCATTAATGACAGAGGCCCTTTTGTAAAAGGGCGTATTATTGACCTATCACGCTCCGCATTCAGTCTTATTGGTTCTCTTGATTCAGGCGTGATTAAAGTGCGCATTGAAGTCGTTAAATAGTACGTCCTGTTGTTCATTTGTTCTATTTAGGCAGGCTGCTTAATCCTTGTAAAATATTTTTATTTAAGAATCCTTCTTTGCTTAGATTAAAGGCAATAAATCCCTTAGGATCTATTTTTGTTTGAAGTTGGTATTTAATATCATTATCTGAATGTCGACTTAGAGAAGTTAATAATTTAAACAAATCAAATAGGTTAACCGTCGTTTGTATCTTGAAGGGGGTTTCACTGTAGCCCTTTAATGTCGGAATTTGACTGGAGACACCGGAGAAGATCTTTTTATCATTAATATCTAGGCGCAAAATAATACCTTCAATTTCTAAATCCTGATTATTTGGATTTAAGACTGACAAGTGCACATTAAAACGAGGGGATAACCCCGCAGCGGTTGTAGGCTCTATATTAATTAAACTCACTTCTAGATTTTGTAATTGTTGTATGTGAGTACATCCACTTAATCCAACAACACATAATATGGCAATAAACTTCCAGATAGACATATCCGTCATTTCCTTAAATTTGAGAATAAATAATAACAGCAAGACAATATAGATTGTATTTGACTGCTGTCATTTTAGTGGCTTTTTCTAAATAAAAGTGAGTTACATAATATTGACCAAAATTCATGCTTTTTTAAATTCAATACTAGAGCAAAAGCCCGAAAAATCTGCTTATGATGATACTCTTGCCATCGCTTGTCTACTGTGCGAAGTGTCTCATGCTGATCAGGCAATACAGCCGGAATATAAAATTAACTGTTCGACTTTACGTCCAAATTAAGTACGTTAGACAAGCAATCGCGTATTAATTTAATTAGGGAAATGTGGAAAGTGGCTTATGCCGATTATCTGGATCCTATTGAAGAGGCGATTATTCGTAAGGTTACTAAATTAATCGACGTTAAACACGGTCTCTTTATTTAAACTAAACGGGCAAGCACTGGAATATAGATATTCACCTGCAGACGACAACTATTATTAACTGATCATTATATCTAAAAATTCACCACAATAAGTTAATTTTTTTTGTTACCAGCGAAGTGATACAGGAGATAATAAGTGCCGTCGCAAATAATAATGATAATCCAATGTGTCAAGTGTAAAAAAATGATAAACGTGAGCTGGTTGATGTTATTCTAAATTTTTTATTTCCTTTTATTCCCGAGAAAATTATGGATTCCTCTTCGACAACAAAATTAAGTTTTTTACTGATCGTTATTCTGGGTGGTATTACCTCCCTTACTCCCTTTGCGATCGATATGTACCTGCCTGCAATGCCAACTATTGCAAAGGAGTTTGGGGTAAGTGCAGGGGAAATTCAAATTACATTAACTTCTTTTACTGCAGGATTTGCATTGGGTCAGTTATTTCATGGCCCTTTATCAGATAGTTTTGGTCGTAAACCTGTCTTGCTGCTGGGTACATTTTTCTTTGCGGTGACTGCTGTTATTAGTGCAATGACTGACAATATTGACGCCTTAATGTGGGTACGTGCTGCACAAGGGTTTGCAGGTGCCGCGGGGGCCGTTGTCGTGCAAGCTATCGTTAGAGATATGTTTGCCAAAGAAGATTTTGCTCGCACTATGTCATTTATTATATTAGTGATGACTATTGCCCCCTTGCTAGCACCACTCGCTGGAGGTTACTTGGCCGTTTGGTTTGGTTGGCGCTCTATTTTTTGGTTATTAGCTGTTCTTGCATTTGTGATGATTATCACCTCTAGCTTAGTTATTCCTGAAACTTTAAAACCTGAAAATAAACAATCTTTTCGTCTGCGCACTACGCTCCGTCATTTTTATACCCTATTCACTAAACCTCAAGCCTTCGGTTTGATTTTTACCGGGGCTTTTTCATTTGCTGGTATGTTTGCATTTTTAACTGCTGGCTCTTTTATCTATATAGAGTTATATGATGTTGCCATCACTAATGTTGGTTATTTATTTGGCTTAAATGTACTTTTAATGATGGTGATGACAACGTTAAATGGCAAATATGTGAAAAAATTAGGATCTCATTATCTACTTCGTTTGGGACTAACTATTCAACTACTCGCAAGCCTGCTCTTAGTGGTGGCGCAGTTATTAGATTTAGGTTTATGGGGAGTCGTTGTACCTGTAATGTTGTTTTTTAGTACTATTTCTATGGTGGGCAGTAATGGTATCGCGTTATTACTAAACGAATATCCCGAAATAGCCGGTACAGTATCCTCGTTGGCAGGCTCCCTCAAATTTGGCACCAGTGCTTTGGTCGCTGCTGGAGTTTCTCTGTTACCCAGTGGCAGTGCCTGGCCAATGGTATTGATGATGGTGTTATGCAGTTTACTATCAATGACATTTTATACTTTTTTTGCAAAAGAGGTATAATAAGAGTTGTTAACAGGGTTCGAAAAGCCAGACTGCAAAACAGTGATGCTTAAGACCAAAGCCATTAAATTCATGCCCAATTATGTGAGTTAAAACACATGCGAACTAGACATAAAACTACGTTTTAGTCTTTGATATTGATTTGATTCATAACATCCTATTATTCTCCCTTTCGTGGCCAGCTACAGCTGTTCAAAATCGTTCCATACGATTTTGTGTGATTATAATAATACCAAAAAAATTAATTAAGTGATCAATGATTGCGAAGGAAAAATCAGCCCTAATAAGGAGTGAGTTGCAGGAGATAGTTGTTCTCACTTCAAAAATCACAACGCAGTTAGGGATGATTTTAACCAGTAAGGGTGATCACCTTTTTAGTTCTTTTGGTATAACTAGTTACTGCAATCAGTGCCTTGCTTTCCTGAAGCCGCAGGTTACTTTATCACGCCGCGTTTAATAAGCGCGGCCCGTAATACCTCAATGCGATCACGGTTAACGCCAAAATCTGAATATCCAATACGTGAAGCTGAATAGACAGCGATGATACCTTCGCTTGCCCGTAGTTGTAATTTCAGATCATCAACAAATCCTAATACGGCACTTCGACATTCAACCGCTAATAAATTGTCTTTTTGTTGAATAATATTGCTGCGCGGCAGCTCCATAATAACTTCGATCACCATAGGCCATGCTTTCTCTGCTGTGGTTGTCAGTTGAAAGGGCATAATAAAATGATTCTTGTCAGCTGCATCGCTTGAAACACAATTTGGCGAAGCGGGACAAGGCTCGATGCTCTCAGTAGCAGAACTGCTTTGCGGCGAGTTTATTTCACTGCAGGCGCTGAGGCTTAAAAGAAGTGAAACGTTCAACAAGGCAAGGGTGGCTATTTTCATGTGTTTATTGTCCTTATACCAAAATAACTAAAAAGGTGATTAATCTAGCTGGTTAAAATAAATTCTAATTGCGTTGTGAATTTTATTCAGAAGATTTTATTCTTCAACACTTTGTGGCCAGCTAAAACTGTTCAAAATTTTTTCATTGCATTTAGTGAAGTGAGAATAACTAGCAAATGCAATTCACGCTTTGTTAGTATTCATTTTCGCTGGGCAACACTTCATTAATTCCTTTGCTACTATATAGAGGTAAATATTGTTGTATACATTAGCGTAGCGTAATAAACTGTTTTTTTAAATTTTGCATCGCCTGATGCTGTATTGGTAACCTTACTTTAAGTTAAGGTTTACCTTCTCCCGTCTTAATGATATTTATTTTATTGCAGAATTCACCTCCAAATTTTGCCGCGTAATAGGTTACCATTGAGCGGCGAACCACTTCAAAAATTTAACCCTTTGCTTACGGAACAGTGAGCAGAAATATCATCCTTTGCAGGGTAATATTGTTGTAATGGTTTTTTAGTAGTATCAACTAGATATCAAATTAAAAGTAATTATAAGCAAAGAAATTGTTAATATGAAAATGATAAAGCCATTTTTATTATCGACTGTGATTGCCGCATCATTGGCATTGTACGGGTGGGGAAACTCCCCAGCGGGTAGACAGCAAATTTCACTCTTTTCAGGTACTGAGATGTCACAGCTGGGCGCGCAGTCGTTCGAAGAGCTCAAGAAACAGAAAAGATCAGTGCAGATAAAAAATGCCTATGTACAGTGTGTGAGTGGCGCAATTACCGCTCGTTTAGCATCTCAATTTAATTTACACAATGGGAAGTTGTGGTTTTTTGACAGAGAACAGATTAATGCATTTGCACTGCTGGGCGGTAAAATAGGAGTTTATAGTGGTTTGCTTAAGAAGGCTGTTAATCAAGCTCAATTAGCAACGGTGATCGGCGATGAAATTGGTCATGTTATGGCGAATCATAGCAATCAAATGCTTTCCAGAAGTCAGCTAGACAGAGTGCGAGCTTACAACTTTCGAATATTGCTATGGGGGAGTCTGAATATAAAAATATAGCAATGGCGGGGCTTGGTTTAGGTGTGCAGTATGGGAGCTTAATTCGCTATGGGCGCGCGCAGGAGTCTGACACTATAGGATTAAGGCTTATGGCTGAAGCGGGATTTAACCCACGACAAAGTGTTAATTTGTGGGTCAATATGGCCAAGGCCTCCGGTGGAAATAAGCCGCCAGAGCTATTATCCACACACCCGTCAAACGCAACGCGTATTAAAAAATTAAAAGCACAAATAGCCGCTTTACCTGCAAGTAATGTAAAACGTCCAAATTGTAAATTGTAACTGTGTAATGGGAGTGTGGTGTCGAGATAAGAAAACCACACTCTTACTTTATGCTAACAGTATAGGCCGCATGATTTTATTTCATATCTGCTTCGATAAGCCAAATCCTGAACGCTTTCTTGTCCGCTTTACTTGCTGAACTATACATTTTGATTAGTTGCTCTGTTGCTGCGCTATTTGCATAATCAGAAGATTTACCTTGCGCTGTAATCGCTACGTTATCTGCCGTTGAGGGTGAGATAATGGCGTTATCTTTATTGTATTTTGCAATTAATTTTTCGATATCACGATAGGGGAAAAAACCTTCACCGAAAAGGATATCTGCACCCTTTATCATCACGCTGCTGTTTTGATTTGTTACCCGCCAGATGATACCTTTTTCCAGTGCTTTTTCAGCTTGCTCATAACTGTTAAATGTTCCGACGAGGGCGACCTTTGTATTATTATCCGCTTGTATATTAAAAATGTAGGGTTTACTGGTTAGCATTCCGTCTTTAGGAAAACTACTGGAATACCTGACCACTATTTGATGCAGACCCTTGGCTAATATTAAATCTGAACTTTCTACAATTTTATTACTGTATTTTTGACCATCAATAGCTAAAATTTCTACATTCCTTTCCCCCGTTAATGTTGCGGCATAACCAGATGACATCACACAAAATGTAATTAATACGACTAACAACCTCATTGAAATTCCTTTTTTTAAAACACCTGCTTAATAAATACCCTTCAAATGGACATAAAGGAGAATTTACAATTCAAGATTAAATCTAGCACTAACGTATAATTATTTATAGGGGAGTTTACAATTTAAGATTAAATCTAGCACTAAACAGAGAGTGATTTATAGTGAAGTGTTGTCTCACTAGACTGGTGATTTATTCTAGAAATAACTTGGTTAAGTCGTCTCTGCATTTTTATTACGGTCTCTTGCCGTTTAACTTTGCCCTATATTAAACGTCATGCTAATCTTGGGTAAATGTTGTATCTATAAAACATTTAGCTTTCCTTTTTATTCCTAGTTTAATGGAAACAGCAACTGCTAATCCTCGCTAAGCTACCTACTGTAAGAGATATTTCCGTGTTAAATACTTTAAAACCTTTCCCTTTGTTGCTACTAAGTGGTTTTTTAATCATGCTTGGAAATGGATTAAGTAATATTTTATTACCTGTTCGTATGCAGCACGATGGTGTTGATATAGGTAATATTGGTATTGTTTTATCGATGTATTCTGTCGGTTTTTTACTTGGTGCTATCTACTGCCGCCGATTATTACAACGTGTTGGTCATATCCAAACTTTTGCAATTTGTGGTAGTATGACCGCCGTCGCTATTTTATTATCAGGGCTCTATAGTGATCCTTTAGTGCTTGGTGCAATGCGCATCATAACCGGTTTTTGTATTGCCTGTACTAATGCAACACTCGATAGCTGGTTAGGCCATAGCGCCACGGAAAAAAACCGAGGAAGAATACTCGCAGTTAACCAGATTATAATAATGAGCGCCTTATTTTCTGGTCAATTTTTATTAAACTTAGCCCCCGTTGAAAGTACCACTTTATTTATTCTGGCAGGTATTTTATTCAGCTTTTCAATTACCCCTATTGTTATCGGCAGACACAAAGGGCCTTTTATTGAAGACAGCCAGGGCATGTCATTTTTCACTATTGTCAAACTCTCTCCCTTAGGTGTTGTATCTTGTTTTTTCTGTGGTGTTTTATACTCGGGCCTATTAAATATGTTACCCATATTTGCCAGTAATAACGGTATTGAGGGGTTTGATTTATCTGTTTTTATGGGAGCTGCCATTGCGGGGGCAATAATTCTACAATTTCCAATCGCTTATTTATCTGATCATTTTGACCGAAGAAAAGTGATGTTCGGTATGGTGGCGACATTCATCGTATTTAGTATATTGATACCCTTTTTAATTTACTTCGAATGGTTCAAACTGACCTTAATAGCGCTTGCAATAACAACGGGGCTTGCTGCTTGTCTTTATCCCATGAGTATTTCTGAAGCCTTTGATAAAGTCATCAAAGAACAAATATTAGCCGCAATGGGGTCATTATTGGCAATCTATGCACTGGGCAGTATTTTAGGCCCGTACAGTGCTGCTATAGCAATGGAATCATTAGGCAATAATGCCTTATTTGGATTTACTGTTGTTGCTGCATTTTTGTTGTTGATTTTTATCAGTATTCGTATGAAAAAATCTGAAGCCTTAGCAGTTGATGATCAAGAAAGTTTTGTTATGCAGACACCAAGTGGGGCAGTTTCGGTATTGGATCCGCGTACTGTTTATACACAATCAGAATTATCAACAAATGCAGGCGTACAAATTGCAGTTAATCTTGCCTATGAAAACCCTGCTATTGCGCTCAATATGGTTAAAGCGTTAGCACGACGGGATATTAAAAATGCCAGCCGCTTGGTTGCAGGATTAAGTCAAATAAAAGAAGTTAATATTGGTAAATTATATTCTGCGATTGTCCGTATTGCACCCTACAGAAGTATCCGTACAGCTCAAATATTAATCGATGCTGCGCCGGAAAGAGCGGAACAACTTGTTGATTGGATCATTATGCAGGATGACGATGATATGTGCAAAATTATCGTTGCAATTGCCGCTATGATGCCGGATAACGGCATTAATATTCTGCAATATGCAGCCCAAAAAATGGTTGGGAAATATCCTCTGGCGATACTGGCGATGACCGAAGAATATATTAACATACTGTCCAGTTCGTTGGATGAGATGAGACCGGTTGATAGGGTTGCAACAGATCCACAGCAAACAGCAACAGAGCTTTATAACCGAATGCAGGATGTGTCTCCTGAACAGTCCGCGGACATAGCCATTACTATCTCTGAAGCTTTACCCGACGCCTCCTTCGATGTGGCAGAAGCCTACCTTCATAATTTATTGTTGAGCGAAGAACATCCATTTAAAAACAGGGAATCGATTCAAAAAATTCAAGATGCGATTAGTTTGTACATGAAAGAAGTCGCTAAAAGTTTACCGGAGCATGCTGTTAAGGTCGCAAATACATTTATCGAGATTGTGCCGGATGTTGCCTCGAGTGTTGTTGAAATTATACAAGATGCTGAACAGTACTCCGATAGTTATCTCACCCAGACAATTACAGATAAACCCGTAGAAAGCCAGATTAACGAAGCGCTTCAAAAAGCGGTTGAGCTACAAAACGTAGACGATACCTAAAAATGACTGCTGCGGTTCTACTTTAAAAAAAGCGGCTGATACAATCTTAGCGAGTGAATATGGATATTAATTTATTAAATCGAGTGCTGCTGAAATTATACAAGATGCTGAACCCGACTCTCAGGCAATGTCCAAGAAACCCGTAGAAAGCCAGATTAACGAAGCGCTTCAAAAAGTGGTTGAGCTACAAAACGTAGACGGTACCTAAAAATGACTGCTGCGGTTCTACTTTAAAAAAAGCAGCTGATACAATCTTAGCGAGTAAATATGGATATTTATTTATTAATTGCGATGTTATTGATTTTTTGTGGTTCTTTTATTCAAAGCGCGACAGGATTCGGCCTGGCGGTGGTTACTGCGCCTATCTTAATTCATCTGTCTCCTGAATTTATTCCCGGTCCTATTATCATAGTGGGGCTTTTCTTAGGTATTATTAACAGCCTGAGATACCGTGCTAATATTTCATTCACCGGGCTGAAACATGGCATTATGGGGCGTATTCCAGGTACTATCGCAGGTGCGGTGCTGCTTTTTTATATCAACGTTGCACAGCTTTCATTATTATTAGGAGTGACTGTGTTAATGGCTGTTGTGATTAGCTTACTGCCGATTAAATTGGAGCCGACTCCCCGTAGATTAATGATTGCAGGTTTTTTGTCGGGTCTTTTTGGCACAAGCTCTAGCATCGGCGGGCCGCCAATGGCTTTATTATTACAACACCAACAAGCTCATTTAATACGAGCTAATATGGCCGCCTTTTTTGTGGCGGGCGGGATCATGTCATTATTTGTGCAAATCCCTATTGGTTTTATGACCCTGCATCATCTTTCTATATCTTTGCCCTTACTGCCTGCCGGTTATTTAGGCTATCGCGCCGCACATCATTTTATTGATCGTTTTTCACAACAAATTGTACGCCGAATGTCACTTGTCTTATGTACGATTTCGGGCTCCGGGGCCCTTTTCTCCGGGGTTATATCGATTTGGGGATCTTGAATGTTTATTGTCTGCAATAATATTAAGCGCAAAATCAAACACTGCTCAATGGCTGAGTCTATCTAGCCTATTCTCAGTGGGTATCATTTATAAATCTGCGACACTGGTGAGTGTTGAAATCAAGCGTTTATAAGACTCTCTGCGTATCTACTTTTCGAGGCCTGTGTAAGGTTAATTAAACTGTTTTGATTTTAATAATAAAATCTTGATCGGACTCTCGGTGTTTTTATAACCTTCAGAGCGCTTAATGCAGCTAATGACTCTATACTCTATAAGTCCATCTTACCTCTATAAGGAGTAAAATATGCGTTTATTCATTTATCTCACCCTTGGGTTCCTCTTTATGCCATTAGCCAATGCAAGCGGAGAATACATCAGTTATCAAGTTGCTGGTGAATCCTATCAGGGTTATTTTGTTAACCCATCACCCAATGCCCCTCTTATATTACTGATCCATGATTGGGATGGCTTGACTGATTACGAAGTACAACGTGCTGAAATGTTGGCGGACTTAGGTTATGCCGTTTTTGCCGCTGATCTCTTTGGTGAGGGTATTAGACCCACAGAGGTTAAAGATAAAAAACAGCACACAGGTGAATTATATAAAGATAGAGCGAAAATGCTAGCCTTGATGAAGGGCGCCTATGATAGCGCTATTATGGAAGGTGCGCATGCTGATAATACCGTCGTGATGGGTTATTGTTTTGGCGGGGCTGCGGTATTGGAATTAGCGCGTTCAGGGATGGATGTTAAAGGTTTTGTTACTTTTCACGGTGGATTACAAACACCGCAAGGTCAAGATTACAAAAATACTAAAGGTAAATTGTTAATATTACACGGCAGTGCAGATACGGCGATTCCAATGGAACAATTTTCCTCACTGACGAAGCAATTAGAAGCAACTGGCATCGATCATGAAATGACCACATACAGTGGGGCACCTCATGCTTTTACAGTTTTTGGTGCTGAGTCTTACCATGAGGATGCCGATAAAAAATCGTGGAAAAGGTTTATTGAGTTTCTTGACGACACGCTCAAATAATCTATTAATACCAAACACATTAACTAAGTGATTAGATTTATTATTCAATAATCATCACGACTGTTTTATGAGTGTCAATTTTGCCTTTGAAGGCATTGATCATAAATTTAATGCCTTTGGTATAATCTGGACATGATGAGCTTGATAAAGCAAAGAGGAGGGGGAAAAAAGCCCATAAAGAAGAGGGGAGGTCAACAAAGTCCTCTCCTCTTTTTTGTTGGCATCAATATTTTTTATGAGATTTTAATGTTGTGAAACTCGTGACTGGTTGGTTTTTATTTTGGCGTTATGGATTTCAGTAAACCATTTACCAATTCGGCTTTTATTTGTTCTCTGATTACATTATCTATTGCAGATTCTTTTTCTTCATGGATCTTAGCTTCAATAGTCAATAGTCAATAAACGATTTTCCAGCTGGATATTGATATCCTCTTTATCTACGCCGGGTAGTTCTGTTATGAAGACGTATTGATCATCTTTTTCAATAATATCTACGCGCGGTTCAAAATAACCCTCTTTGCCTTTTAGTTTGTTTAAGGCAAAAAAAATAGTCGAAAACATGTTCAGGACTTAAGCATTGGCTTCTTGGTACTATGTTCATAATTTCCGC
>JBLHWW010000076.1:0-17571 GCA_047629075.1 Psychromonas sp.
AAAATCATTAACCAGAAACAGATACGCTAAAATGACAAATGATAAAGCAACAAAAACAAACTGTAAAATAGTTAAAATTTTAGCGGATTCAATAGCACTTTGCTGGCGAGCATATATCCCATAAAACGGATAAATGACTTGTAATAATGAAAACATGCAGGCTATAGCAAGCGCAAATTGACCAATTTCAGGTAACATGAAATATCCTTTCCTTATTTGTTATTGGCTTTGAAATTATCCATGCCGACCAGTGCCTCTGAAACTTCCGGGGGCATATACTCTTCGTCATGTTTAGCAAGTACTTCAGAGGCATTAATTTGGGTGGCATTCAGTAAATTACCCTGCGCGACAATGCCTTGTCCCTCACGGAACAGATCCGGCAAAATGCCATCAAAAAAGACAGTCACAATACCACCACGATTATCCACCAAATCAAAGCTGACCTCTAAGCTCTCTGAATTCCGCTTTACTGAGCCCATTACGACCATGCCGCCAATGCGTAAGCGTTGCCCGACTTCAGGTTTTATACCGGTTTCTTTTTTACCTTCAATTATTTCTGTTGGGGTATAAAAAAGATCGATATTTTGCTGCAAAGCAAACAGCACCAGCCCCACTGCTAGTGATAGGGCAACCCCCAAAAAGGAGGTGATTAACAAACGTTTTTTACGTCTCGGATTCATAGTGTGTCTTTCCTGTTTTTTGCTTTCTTTATTCGCTCTTCACGTGCAATACGCTGAGTGACAGTTTTTAATATTTTTTTTCTTTTTGTTAGGGTATTGATGATTAAAACAGCCAGCACTAAAAAAGAGATGCCGTAGGACAACCAAACGTAAAAACCATAGCCGCCCATTGCAAAAAAATCTGCTAATGAATTAAATGCCATCTTAATTTTTTCCCATTATTTTAACATTATTTAAAGCTAATTGCCTTACCCAGGGACGATGGCTTTCACGTGTTAAAATTTCATTTCGAAAGCGCATCAATATTAATGCCCCTAATAAAATCGCAAAAGCTGCAATCATAATAAGTAAGGGCCATAACATTTCGGCCGCCATTGATGGCTTGCCAAATTTACTGATAGTTGGCCCCTGATGCAAGGTATTCCACCACACGACTGAGTAATGAATAACAGGTAAGTTAATTACCCCCACTAAGGTCAAGATTGAAGCGGCTCTGCCTGCTAATACTTTATCAGAAAATGCGTTATATAAAGCAATAATACCTAAATAGACAAACAGTAATATCAGCTCCGAGGTCAAGCGCGCATCCCAAACCCACCATGCTCCCCACATAGGTTTACCCCATGCAGCACCGGTAAAGAGGGCGATAAAAGTAAACACCGCACCAATGGGGGCGGTTGCCGCAACGGTCATTTCAGCTAATCTAATTTGCCACACTAAGGCCACAAATGCCGCAATAGCCATGCTTGAATACGCCACCATCGCCATCATGGCCGCTGGAACATGAATATAAATGATTCGAAAACTATCACCCTGTTGATAATCTGCGGGGGCAAATAACAGTCCCCACAGCAAACCAATGATAAATGTAATCACGGTCAGAACAACAAACCAGGGTAATAGTTTACCCGCTAATTGATAACTCTTTTCAGGTTTTGCATAAGGATGTAGCCATTTCCACATAATCTATCTCTATCTGTTTTTATTAATACTTAAATTCAAATAATAAGTGCATATTATCAACTGACGTTACTCACTATATTATTATGAATCAATAAGTTACTATGTTTTGACATTGCTATAGCCCTATTCTATCTGGGGACTGCATAACATCAGTTATCAACTGAGGCTAACACGCAATGATGCAGCTATTGCAAAAGGCGCTAAAATAATGGCGGTAATTAACATTGCACCTAATAAAGCTAATAACCCTATATAGGATTGTCCATAGGATGCGGCATCAATTGCCATGGTCGAAAAAATTAAAATAGGAATACTCAGTGGCAGCATGATTAAACTCAATAGTATCCCCCCTTTTCTTAAGCCAACCGTCAGGGCAACACCAATAGCACCAAATAAACTCAAAATGGGCGTACCGATTAAAAGCGTTAAAAATAGTGCAATATAGGTATCAATATCCAGTGATAAAAAAGTCGCCAAAAGAGGGGAAACCAATAAAAGAGGTAACCCGGTTAATAACCAGTGCGCAAATACCTTGGCGCTGACCAGCCACGCAAGCGGAAAGGGGGACAACATTAACTGTTCTAATGAACCGTCAATAAAGTCATCTTTAAATAACCGCTCAAAGGACAATAAAGCTGCCAACAATGCAGCCACCCAGATAATACCGGGTGCGATACGCTGCAGCAAAGCAGGATCTGTACCTATGCCTAAGGGGAAGAGCGTGACCACAATAATGAAAAACCAAACAGGATTTAAAATATCACTGCCGTGACGGAATGCTCCTTGCAGCTCTTTAGCAACCACTTGGAAAAACGCGCTAAACAATGCCCTAAACATAGTCTTCATCGGCAGCAGCACCACCTAATTCAATTTTCCGCAACAATGAAGCATCGAGCGTCATATCCTGATGTGTGGTGAGGAGCACAATCCCCCCCTTTTCTGCATGCTTTACAAATAATCCCTCTAACACCGCAATACCTGACTTATCAATGGCAGTAAAAGGTTCATCTAATACCCATAATGGGCACTTGTTGATCCATAACCGGGCTAAAGCCACCCGACGTTGTTGTCCTGCAGAAAGCTGAGCCGTTGTCACATCTTCATAACCTGCCAACCCAACCTGTGCTAAAACAAACCACAAATCAATATCCTGCTTTGCTGCATGTAGCGTCTGAAAAAACTGCAAATTCTCTAAAGGAGTTAATTCAGGTTTTATACCCGTTTTATGACCAAGATATAAAAGCTGCTGGTAAAAAAATTCGCGATTTTTATCTATTGACGAGCCTTGCCAAAAAATATCACCTGAATACGCTGTGGACAGCCCTATTAGTAATCGAAACAGGCTTGTTTTACCCACGCCATTAGGTCCTTCAATCTGCACTATTTCGCCCGGTTTAATGGTGAAGCTTAGATCTTTGAATAAAATACGATCCTCACGGACAACCGTCAGCATTTTACAGTGCAGCATGAACTTAACCTAATAAATTTAAAGATAACACTTGTACAAAGACAATCATTAAGGGGGTATCTGAATGCTAACACAGAAGATTATATGAAGTACGGATTAATATGTGCGTTAATATCAATATTTTTACGTAAATTTCTCAGCATTTTTGAGCAATTTACTCCATAAAGACACTCTTTAAGATCAGGAAACTTTCAGGTAAGTACTTACATACCCATGTTACTTGAAGATGCTTTGTCAGACGCAAGGTCGAAGACCAGAGCAAGATGCAACATGACCTTTAGAGCGATTAACTGCGTTAATCCTCTAGCGGTAGATGTAAATGGTTATTCCCTTTCCGATTGGGGCAACGCAACGCTGGTTTTCGAGCTGGCGCCCCGTGGGACAAGGAAAACTTTACCAATTTTCTTTGTTATAAAATCGCTATCTAGAATAACGACACTTCAATTTTATGCCTAGCATCTTGGCACAATTTTCCTGGCTGACTTTGCATCTTATACCAATCCGCATAAGTAAATGGTCTAAAATTGCGCAGGAAAAAATAATGACAGCAAGATGTTTGATTGAGCAATAGCTGGCTATTGAGATTGAAAAAAACGAAGCTAGTGTTAATTTTAACAACTAAGATAGGTCAGATATTTATACGGATTGATATTAAAGTATTATAGCTAGATATCTGCAGCAGTGAATCTTTTTGGCTTTAGTTAAAACTAAAAAAGCCCTGACTTAATAATAAGGCAGGGCTAATTAAATGACTTCTTTAGCTGTTATCGAGCAGTGAACTCCGGATAAGCCTCTACACCACAATCGTGTAAATCCATACCTGCTTCTTCTTCTTCAGCGGTAACACGAACGCCCATAGTGACTTTAATGACGCTCCAGACAATCCATGACGCAACAAAGACAAAACCGAAGATAACCGCAGCACCGTATAATTGGGTGGCAAAAGAAGCACCTTCATTATTTAGTGGCACCACTAATAGACCAAACAGACCACAGACACCATGCACTGATAAGGCACCTACCGGATCATCTAACTTTAATTTATCAAAAGTCAGGATACTGTAAACAACGATAATACCTGCAACCGCACCGATACCCGCTGAAAATAGTGGAGTCGGCGATAAAGGATCCGCAGTAATCGCAACTAAGCCTGCTAATGCACCATTTAAAATCATGGTTAAATCAGCTTTACCCCATTTAAGTTTACTGACTATTAGAGCAGCAATAGCACCTGTTGCTGCAGCCGCATTGGTATTAACAAAAATCAAACCAACCGCACTGGCATTTTCTGCATTCGACAGTGCTAATTGTGAGCCACCGTTAAAACCAAACCAACCCATCCATAAAATAAGTGTACCTAATGTTGCAAGTGGCATGTTTGAACCCGGGATAGGGTGAACTGAACCATCTTTACCAAATTTACCTTTACGTGCACCCAGTAGTATAACAGCAGCTAATGCTGCGGCAGCACCTGCCATATGAACGATACCAGAACCTGCAAAATCACTAAAACCGGCTTCAGCAAGGAAACCGCCGCCCCAAGTCCAGTATCCTTCCATTGGGTAAATGAAACCTGTTAAAAAGACCGAGAATATTAAGAATGCCCACAATTTCATACGTTCAGCCACTGCGCCAGATACGATTGACATTGCTGTTGCCACAAAAACAACTTGGAAGAAGAAATCTGATTCAAGTGAATGGTCAGCACCTTCCGCTTGGATACCTATCAGACTGCCAAATGAAGGTAACCAGCCGCCTGCGCTATTATCAACATACATAATGTTATAACCAACCAGCAGAAACATGGTACAAGCGATAGCATATAACACGATATTTTTAGTTAAAATTTCAGTGGTGTTTTTAGATCGAACAAGCCCGGCTTCTAACATTGCAAAACCTGCCGCCATCCACATGACTAAGACACCTGATATTAAAAAATAAAAGGTATCAAGCGCAAACCTGAGTTCTGTTACTGTGTTTTCCATAATAATTCCTTTTTTTAAAAATCACTTAATAGATTAAAGGGCTTCTTCATCAAGCTCACCGGTACGAATACGCACAACTTGCTCAAGGGGATGAATAAATATTTTCCCATCACCTACTTTCCCAGTATTAGCAGCAGCACAAATAGCTTCAACTAGACGTTCTACATCTTCTGTTTTTATGGCAATTTCAAGTTTCACTTTGGGTAAAAAGTCCACCTGATATTCAGCACCACGATAAAGTTCAGTGTGGCCTTTTTGACGGCCAAAACCTTTAACTTCTGAAACGGTTACGCCAGCAATGCCAGCATTCATAATCGCTTCTCTTACTTCATCTAATTTAAATGGTTTAATTATTGCAGTTAACATTTTCATTAGCATTTCCTTCTTATTTAAGATTTCAATTAGTGGTAAAAATAAACAGTTAATTACTTTTTTCATTATTTAAATATAAGCAAATAACATGCCAAAAATAAAAAGCGTTAAGATACAAGAAGTTAATCTGTAGTGTTAATTATTCCAATCTCAACAGTGCACCAAAAAAGTGCGACCATCACGCCTTTAGGCACGAGAATAAATAAGCGACGGAAATAACCACAACCGCTTTCTAGGCCTGCAAATTAATGAAATGAATAGCTGAATTTGACAGCCTGATTTTAAAGCATCTTTGATCTGTAGAAATCCCTCTTCAACCCTTAGCAAATAAAGGTTGATCTGCTATGATGAGGAAATATTTTTATTCCAATCATTCACAGGTATCTTTCATGAAAAAAATAAGCCTTCTGGTTAGTGCGCTCATTTTCAGCCTTAACCTCTTTGCAAACCCCACAATAACGCCAAGTGCACCGGAAATTGGCGCAAAGGGCTATCTGCTTATTGATTTTAATTCAGGGAAAGTGCTTTCCGAGAATAATAGCGACGTCAGACTTGCACCTGCCAGCCTGACCAAAATGATGACCAGTTATATCATTGGCCAGGAGATTAAATCCGGCAACTTATCACCTACCGATAAAGTGACCATTTCTGAAAAGGCGTGGTCCAAAAACTTCCCCGAGTCTTCTAAAATGTTTATTGAAGTCGGTAAGGAAGTGAGCGTAGCTGACTTAAATCGCGGCATCATAATACAATCTGGTAATGATGCCTGTGTAGCGATGGCTGAATATATTGCCGGCAGTGAAGGTGCATTTGCAGATTTAATGAATTCTTGGGCTGCGCAGTTAGGAATGAATAATACGCAATTTAAAAATAGCCACGGTTTAACCGCTGAAGGGCACTACACAACCCCCCATGATATGGCTCTCTTAGCGCAAGCATTAATTAATGATGTACCCGATGAATACCTTATATACAGTGAAAAATCATTTAAATTTAATGGTATTGATCAACCCAATCGTAACTCTTTATTATGGGACAAAAGTTTAGACGTTGATGGGATCAAAACAGGCCATACAAATGAGGCGGGTTACAGCCTAATTTCTTCTGCAACCAAAGACGGTATGCGTTTAATCAGTGTTGTAATGGGCACCCATTCAACTTCAGCACGTCTGACCGAAAGTAAAAAATTACTCAATTGGGGATTCCGCTTTTTCGAAACGCTTACCCCCTATAATGCAGGCGAGCAATTAGCGAATGAAAGAATTTGGATGGGTAGCCAGGCAATGATCCGCTTAGGTGTAAAAGATGATACGCCGATTACGCTGCCAAGAGGCGAAGCCAAAAATTTAACCGCTAATTTTATTATTAAAAATGAATTACGTGCCCCCATCCGAAAGGGTGATGTTGTCGGTAAGGTAAACTATTCAGTTACTGGTCAACAAGCAGATCCGGATCAAACGGTTGCGACATACGATCTGATTGCCTTAGAAACCGTCGAGGAAGGTGGTTTATTTAGTCGCCTGATAGATTATATTAAATTATTATTTATCAGTTGGTTTAGCTGATTTTAGCCCCATATCATAACCATAAGCGAACCAGTTCAGAGACAAACCCTGAGTAAGTTCGCTTATACAACATAACAACAGTCGATTAATATTGCCCCCTGGAGTTTAAAATGGCGTTAAATACAAACTTTGATACCCTACTAGAGTTCCCTTGTTTATTTACCTTTAAAGTAATGGGTGTTGCTAAACCAGAATTTATGGAGCAAGTGCTTGAGGTGCTCCAAAAACACGCTCCAGGAGATTATGCACCAACCATAAAACCCAGCTCCAAGGGCAATTATTGTGCTTTAAGCATTCCGGTGACTGTCACCAGCAAAGACCATATTGAAACGATCTACACTGAAGTGAGCGAACTTGAACTTGTTCGCCATATTCTTTAAAACTGTGATTACTGAATGAATACATTAGATACACAGCTTAAATTACGTTACTTAGGCAGACAGGATTACCTAAGCTCGTGGCAGGCAATGAGCGACTTCACCAGTCAACGTGATCAAAATACCGTGGATGAAATATGGTTAGTCGAACACCCTGCCGTGTTTACCCAAGGCCTTGCGGGCAAAGCTGAACACCTGTTAAAGCAAAGTGATATTCCAGTCGTGCAAAGCGATCGCGGCGGGCAAATCACTTTTCATGCACCCGGACAGCTGGTTGCATACTTACTGATTAACCTTCGCCGCAAGAGACTTAATGTGCGCGCACTAGTCACTATTATGGAAGACAGCATTATTAATTTATTAGCAGATTATAATGTTATCGCAGAGGCTAAACCCGATGCGCCGGGTGTCTATGTTGGTGGTAAAAAAATAGCATCACTGGGACTGAAAATTCGCAAAGGCTGCTCTTTCCACGGATTGGCATTAAATGTTGATATGGATTTATCTCCTTTTTTGCAAATTAACCCTTGTGGTTACGCAGGACTAGAGATGACCCATTGTAAGGCTGAGGGGGTAACACTTTCAGTTGAACAACTCGCACCGTTATTGATTGAAAAAATGAATCAAAAATTAGACTATTCACATATTGAGAGTTTTCACCATGAGTAATAAACCAAGTCAATTAACTGCAGGAAAAAAACTACGCGACGCCGATAAACTTTCTCATATTCCGATTAAAGTTATCCCTTCGAACAAAACAACGCTGTTAAAAAAACCAGCTTGGATGAAAATAAAACTTTCTTCTGACAATACACGCGTTAATGAAATAAAAGCAGCATTACGTAAAAATAACCTCCATTCAGTTTGTGAAGAAGCCTCATGTCCAAACCTCAATGAATGTTTCAATCACGGCACTGCAACCTTCATGATTTTGGGTGACATTTGTACGCGCCGTTGTCCATTTTGTGATGTGGGTCATGGTAAACCGCTGGCTGTCGACGCTAACGAACCTAGAAAACTGGCTGAAACCATTAAGGATATGAAACTAAAATATGTTGTTATTACCTCGGTGGATCGTGATGATCTGCGTGATGGCGGAGCGCAACATTTTGCCGATTGTATCCGTGCAATTCGCTTATTAAATCCAGAGATTAAAATAGAAATTTTAGTACCTGATTTTAAAGGCCGTATGGATAAAGCCTTGGCCTGTTTTGATCAGGATCTGCCCGATGTATTTAATCATAACCTTGAAACAGCCCCACACTTATATAAGGAGGTTCGACCTGGCGCTGATTATAAATGGTCTTTAAAACTCCTTCAAAAATTCAAAGAGCAACATCCGCATATTCCAACAAAATCAGGTTTAATGGTGGGACTCGGTGAAACAAATGAAGATATAGAGCAAGTGCTTACTGACCTTAGAGCGCATGATGTTAATATGTTAACCCTAGGGCAATACTTACAACCTAGCCTCGATCATTTAGCGGTCCAGCGTTTTGTTCCGCCCTCAGAGTTTGATGAATTAGGCGTAAAAGCTAAAGCCCTAGGGTTTGATCAAGCGGCCTGCGGTCCCTTAGTTCGATCCTCGTACCATGCAGATTTACAAGCATCGGGCCAGGAAGTTAAATAATATTTTTCATCTAATATAAACCAGCAGAGCGCATTAACTACGCTCTGCTGGTTATATATTGCCCCTTTATTACCCTTAGCATAATACAAAAATAGACCACCCTCTATTGAGGCAAGAAAATATTGCACCCAGCACACCACCAAGCAAACACTAGCTTACAACAACTTGAAAAAAAAATGCAAAACATCATTGCACCCTCCCCCTTGCAGAAAATTGAACATCCCTTGTTAGATCTTTGGCAGTTAACACTTTTTGTTAAGAGAGATGATCTTTTACACTCGGAAATATCCGGGAATAAATGGCGTAAATTAAAGTACAACTTATTGGAAGCGCGCAGACAACAAGTTGATCATATTATTAGTTTTGGCGGTGCTTATTCAAACCATATCCATGCGCTTGCTGCTGCAGGGTTTCATTTTGGCTTCAAAACTACGGCCATAATCCGCGGAGAGAGTTGGTACGCAAATAACCCCACCCTAAAACAAGCCTTAGCCTGGGGAATGGAGTTACAATTTGTAACTCGTCAAGAATATAAAAAAAGAGCAGAGTCTGCCTACCTACAATCTTTACAAAGCACCTATCCGCACGCTTTTCTTATCCCCGAAGGGGGCAGCAACAAATTTGCCATCCGCGGAGTAATGGAAGCGCTGCAGGAAATTCAGCAACAGGCGAATCACCCTATTGATCATATTATAACTGCCACGGGCAGTGGCGGTACATTAGCGGGACTTATTGCAGGCATAGCACAAGCGCAGCCACAACCCAAAGTCGCGGCTATTACGGTATTAAAAAACGCGCACTCTCGTAATCAAAAAATAGTCGCACAAGCGCAACCACAACCCAAAGTTACGGCTATTACGGTATTAAAAAACGCGCACTCTCGTAATCAAAAAATAGTCGCACAAGCGCAACCACAACCCAAAGTCACAGGTATTGCAGTATTAAAAAACGCACACTATCTTAATCAGGAAATAGTCTCACTACTGCAACAAGCCAAGATCAACAAAAATAATAACTGGTGCCTGCAAACAGATTTCCATCATGGGGGGTATGCCAAAGTACCGCTTGAATTAAATGGTTTTTGTGAGCAGTTTAGCCTGCAAACGGGCATTCCCATTGAGCCAATTTACACCGGGAAAATGTTTTATGCCTTATTTAAACTTATCGATCAGGGCTATTTTAACAGAGGCGAACATATCGTTGCCCTGCACACCGGGGGTCTGCAAGGCAACGATGGATTAAAACAGAAAAAATCCAAATAGCCATTTAAATCAGCAGTTGCAGGCTTTATGCCTGTTTTACAATATAATTACTTAATTATTTCTTGCGCTGATACGTATCAATCTACATAAAGTTCTGCATAATCAAAGATCATATCTGTAGTCGCAGCAGGCTTTTCCCTGGCATTATCAGCAGCCATTTTGAATTAAAATTAATGCGCTACACATGGCCTGTAATAGACTTCAACTAAATATCGAGGTCACTGCTGGGGTTATCAAGTAAGTACTTTAGGGCGGTTATCGGTTATAAATGTAAATTTATCTGTTAACGATTACAAATGTAATTCTACTAATGAGAAATATAAAAATAACAATATAATATGCGTACCAATTAATATCAACTCACTCCGATCTTAGTATAGTAAAAAATAGGAAAATCCAATGTCACCTGCGAATAACACATTTTCAAATCCCAGCCGAGTATTGCAACGCAATGAGTCCCTTTTTACAAACAAAAATATACTCGTAGCGGGTAACATTGATGATGAGTATCCGTTACAGTTACAAGCATTAGCCAATTCATCGACATTCTGTTTCAGTGATTATCGTTATTATAGTGCGTTAAAAGACAAATTAAAGACATCCGAGGTGCACTTTACCGATAACTATCAGGGTGAAACAAAATTTGACTTGTTACTGATTTTTTTACCTAAAGCAAAACAGGAAACCTTATATTTATTAGCTAATCTCACCCCGCATTTACAATCGGGAGCGAGTATTCTTTTAGTAGGCGAAAAAAAATGTGGTATCAAGAGTGCTGACTCATTATTAACATCCTATTCAAGCAGAATAAATATGATTGATTCAGCTCGCCACTGCAGTATTCTTCATGCTGAATTAGATCAACCGGTCAAAACCTTCACACAATCACAATGGATAAAAACTTATCCGTTAAATATCAATAAGACTGAGTTGCAGATCTGTTCTTTACCGGGCGTCTTTAGCTATGGAGAATTAGATAAAGGCAGTGAGTTATTATTACAAAACCTACCCGATAAGATGTCCGGCAGAGTGCTTGATTTTGGATGTGGAGCGGGTGTTATTGCCTGTTATATTTTAAAACAACACCCTGAGCTTAAAGTTGATCTTGTGGATATTAACGCCTTTGCTTTAGCCAGTGCAAAATTATCACTGCAAAGCAATCAGCTACAAGGTAACGTCTTCCCCTCAAATGTTTTTTCAGAAGTCAAAGAAAAATATAACGTACTGCTTTCCAACCCGCCTTTCCACTCAGGAAAAAAAACCGATTATACTGCTGCGGAAGCCTTTATAAACCAATCAACTAAATACTTGAAGTTAAACGGAAAATTGTCTATTGTGGCAAATAAGTTCTTGAACTACGAAGGCTTACTTTTTAAGGCTTTTTCAAATATAGCAATAGATCAGGAAAGCAATAAATTTAAAGTGTTGAGTTGCATCACAAAAACTTGATAAATAACAAAAAATAGCCTTAATCTTCGTATATGATGGAAGTATGCATTAACCTTGGAAAATTGGCCCGTTATGTACTATGCATAACGTTCATCTTACTTTTATCTGGAGACTTTTATGGCTGGAATTCTTGCTATGATTCTTGCAGGAGGAGAAGGCTCTCGCCTTTTCCCTTTAACTCAAACTAGAACAAAACCCGCGGTCCCCTTTGGCGGTAATTATCGTTTAGTCGATTTCGCACTGAACAATTTTGTGAATGCCGATTTAATGAAAATCTATGTGTTAACACAATTTAAATCTCAATCATTAAATATTCATTTACGCAAAGCTTGGCGTTTGTCTGGCATAGGTAAAGCAAACCGTTTTATTGAAGCAATTCCCGCACAGCAACGTGTTAATAAAAACTGGTATTCAGGTACTGCAGACGCGATTTATCAAAATGCACGTTTCATAGAAAAAAGCGCTGCAGAGCATGTTTGTATTTTTGGTAGTGACCACATCTATAAAATGGATGTTCAACAAATGGTTGAACATCATCAACAAAAAGGTGGTGCACTCACGGTTTCGGCCATTCGAGTAGAGAAATCACAGTCTTATCATTTTGGGATTATAGAAGTAGATGATCAAGGCCGTATGATAGGTTTTGCTGAAAAGCCTGCCGTTAAAGATGCTAAAACAATCCCTGGTGATCCTGACCATGTATTAGCGTCAATGGGTAACTACATTTTCGAGTCAAAAGTATTACTGAAAGAGTTATACGAAGATGCGGCTAATAGTACATCACAACATGACTTCGGTAACGATATCATTCCAAAACTTTACCCTGCCGGCAATGTTTTTGTTTACCGCTTAAGTGACAACTTTATTCCCGGCGAACCGGCCACTGCTTATTGGCGTGATGTAGGTACTCTCGACTCATACTGGGAGGCACATATGGATATGCTGAAACCTGAAGCTCCCTTCTCTCTTTATAATAAAAATTGGCCGTTGCATACTTATCATCCGCCATTACCACCGGCAACCTTCCGCGATCCAGAAGGTTCTGAAACTTCTATTGCTCAATCATTGATTGGTGCAGGTTCATTTATAAACGGTGCCAACATAGAAAACTCTATTTTAGGGTTCCGCAGTCATATCTGCCACAACGTGGTTATTAAAGATTCAATTTTTCTAGGCAATGCAAAAATAGGTGCTGGCTCGCGCTTAACTAAAGTTATTCTTGATAAAGATATAGAAATTGCTCCAAATACCATTATTGGAGAAAACTTAGAAGAAGATCGCAAGCACTTCACGGTGTCCGATGAAGGTGTCATCGCTATCGCCAAGGGCAGTAAAGTAGGTTTTTAATGACACTTCTCAGTGGGTGATGAAATAATTATCCTGATCAATTTTTATTCTAAATAAATAGGTTTCTAAGATGGCAAAAGTTCTCTCAATGATTTTAGCGGGGGGTGAAGGTTCTCGCCTTTATCCATTAACCCAATCTCGTACTAAACCTTCTGTGCCCTTTGGTGGTAGTTATCGGTTAGTGGATTTTGCACTCAACAATTTTGTAAATTCAGACTTATTACGCATTTACGTGTTAACCCAATTTAAATCCCAATCACTCAACCAACATCTGAGAAAAGCATGGGAACTAAATAATATCACCGATACCTTTATAGATGCGATTCCGGCACAAATGCGCAAGGGTAAACATTGGTATTCAGGTACAGCCGATGCTATTTATCAAAATATCCAATTTATTGAATCCGATGAAGCTGAACTGGTCTGTATTTTTGGCAGTGACCATATCTATAAAATGGATATCCGTCAAAAGATAGCATACCACCAGGAAAAAGAGGCAGTGCTGACGGTATCTGCAATCAGACTGCCAAAAGAGCAAGCTTACCACTTTGGTATTATTGAAGTTGATGTCGAGGGGCGCATGATAGGTTTTGATGAAAAACCTAGCGTTGAAGATGCTAAAACTATTCCCGGTGATCCAGATCATGTATTAGCCTCTATGGGTAACTATGTTTTTGATTCTAAAGCATTACAAGCAGAGTTAATTCGCGATGCAGCAGTCGAAGATTCTATCCATGATTTTGGTAAAGACATCATTCCCCATCTCTACCCGCAGGGTAAAGTATTTGTTTACGATTTTACAACCAATACTATTCCCGGTGAAGATCACAATGCCTACTGGCGTGATGTAGGTACAATTGAGTCCTATTGGGAAGCTAATATGGATTTAATTCAATCAACACCTGCTATCTCGTTATATAACCGAAAATGGCCGATGCATACCTACTACCCTGCACTGCCGCCCGCTAATTTTAGAAATGGTGAAACATCGGTTTGTCATATCAGAAAATGTCTTATTTCAGATGGTTGCTTGATTACCGGTGCATTAATTAAACAATCTGTTTTGGGCTTTAAATGTATTGTTGGCAATGACACTGAAATTCACGAATCAGTACTGCTTGGTGAATCAACAATAGGTCGAAACTGTATTATCCATAAAACCATCGTCGATAAGGACGTAAATATTGCAGATAATGTGCAGATAGGTGTTAATTTAGAGGAAGACAAAAGACGCTTTACCGTCTCCGAGGAAGGCATTGTTGTTATTCCTAAAGGCGCAAGAATCGGCTTTTAACTGTCCCGAAAGCCTAGTGAAAACTACATAAGTATAAGACCTGGAAGCCACATTTAATGTGGCTTCATGCTTCTCTTCCGTTTGATTTATACTAATCCACATAAGTAAATGGTCTAAAATTGCGCAGGAAAAAAATAATGATAACAAGACGTTTGATTGAGCAATAGCTGGCTATTGAGATTGAAAAAAACGAAGCTAGCGTTAATTTTAGCAACTAAGATAGGTCAGATATTTATGTGCATTGGTATTATATAAGCATAAATCGCCACATAAAAATAGAGCATTTAACTGAGTAATAGTAGGCGATTATTAATCTAAAAGATAATGGCAAAACTGCCAAAGGAGTTCTCTATTGGACAAAAAATTAAAAATTCTTTTTATCTCATCAGAAGTTGAAGGATTCTCAAAAACGGGCGGATTAGCTGATGTTGCTAAGTCATTACCCATTGAATTACGTAAGATGGGCCACAAAGTTAAAATTATTACGCCATTTTACCGTGCTATTAATCACCCTGAAGATGCTCAACCGCTTTTTAATTTAGTACTCAAAACAGACTATTCCAGACCCGATATTCATTTTCAAGTACATCAGCTGGATTTAGATGGAATTCCTGTTTTAACTATTGATAATGCGCATTATTTTGACCGTGATGGATTGTACGGGGAAGATAATCGCGCTTATCAGGATAATGGTGAACGTTTTGCCTTTTTATCTTTGGCAGCCATAAAAGCTTGTGATGCGCTGGATTTTACGCCGGATATTATTCACTGCAATGATTGGCACACCGGCTTAGTTCCCTACCTTCTGAAAACCCGCTATGCAGATAATCCCCGTTTTACTAACACTAAAACCGTATTCACTACGCATAATGCATGTTATCAAGGCATTTTTGACAAATCACAATTAAATATTATTCCTGAAGTGGGTTCATGCATGGATGATCGTGTTCTGGACAATTACAGCTATATCAACTACCTGAAAGTAGGATTAACTTACAGCGATAAAATCAACACCGTCAGTCCCAACTATGCAAGCGAACTGCTTACACCACTGGGTTCGCATGGTATGTCAAAGTTTTTTATCAGGCGTATTAATGACTTTGAAGGCATTTTAAATGGCTGTGATTACAACGACTGGAACCCTGAAACAGATCCCTATATTTCGGTAAATTTCAGCTCGGCGGATATCAGCGGTAAAGAAATTTGTAAACATGCCCTACAAAAAGAGATTGACCTACCGCACAGCGATAATCCGATTTTTGGCATGGTCTGTCGCATAACGGATCAGAAAGGCTTTAGTCTTATTCTGCCAATGTTAGAGCGTTTTCTTAAGCATAATGTGCAAATCGTGATCGTTGGATCAGGCGATCCTTCCTTCGCTGGACAACTCCACGCCATTGCAACTCACTTTCCTAATAAGTTTAAGTTTATAAATATTTACAGTAATAAACTCGCACATATGGTTGAAGCGGGCGCAGATTTCTTTTTAATGCCATCAATCTTTGAACCATGCGGTTTAAACCAATTGTATAGTTTAGCTTACGGTACACTGCCCATTGTCCGCGCTGTGGGTGGGTTAAAAGATACGGTATTGGATTATGATCAGGATCCGGACAGTGCCAATGGTTTTGTGTTCTTTGATCCGAATCCAAATCAACTGCTTCATATACTGCGGCGGGCATTATTACTCTATATTGAGCATCCGGAAGAGATATTACGTTTGAAAACAAAAGCAATGCAATCCCACTTCTACTGGTCTGATGCCGCTAAACATTATGAGCATTTATATTACAATGCGCTGAAAAAGCCAAACTTATGATCCCAAACGCCTCCAGATAAGTACAAAGCCAATTTTGTTTAAAATTGACTTTGTACTTATTCTTTCGCTCATCGAGCCTGTTCAAAGTGCTTTGATTTTCAGGGCTGCAGAAGTTATTTAAGCAAATAACTATCATTACCTGTTGAGTCAATCTGTCCTATTGTTTAACTTTTTTGCTTTTTTTATCAATTATGAACACTATTATAATCTTTGCTTTATAATGCCCATTATTATCTATCGGAACTGGAAACACGCATGTCTTTTGAAGCGCTTGAGCTCGACCAACATTTATTAAACGCCATTGCTAAAATGGGGCATAATCGCCCAACAAGCATTCAAACTTTAGCTATCCCACACGCGATGGATGAGCGTGACATTATGGCAAGTGCCCCCACCGGCACCGGCAAAACATTGGCGTTTTTACTACCCGCAGTGCAGCGTTTGATTGATTTCCCTCGTCGAAAAGGCGGCTCTGCCCGAATTTTAATATTAACACCCACACGCGAACTAGCAGTGCAAATTAGCGGTGTGGCTTCTGCGCTTGTTGAAGGGACTGCACTGGTTGTCGGTAATATCATCGGTGGCGTTTCTTATCAGGAACAGGAAGAAGTTATTACTGATAATGTTGATATAGTGATCGCCACACCGGGTCGTTTAATGGAATATATCGATTCTGAAGCCTTTGATTGTCGGGAAGTCGAAACCCTTATTCTTGATGAAGCTGACCGTATGTTAGATATGGGCTTTATCCAAGCGATGGACAGGATTGTAGGTGAAACGCGCTGGCGTAAACACACAGCCCTGTTCTCAGCAACACTAGAAGGCAAAGGTCTGCGTGAATTCTGTCGTGAGGTATTAACAAATCCTGCCCAATTAACGGCTGAAGTTTCGCGTCGTGAAAGTGGCAAAATTTTACAATGGGTCCATCTTGCGGACAGCCCTGAGCATAAACTGCAATTACTAGCGGCTATTTTACAACAACCTGTAAAAGAAGAAGAACAGCAACAAAAAGTAATAGTGTTTGTAAAAACACGCGAACGTTTAACAGAACTGGTCGCACAACTTGCTGAGTTACAAATACCTTGCACCTATCTGCGTGGAGAAATGGATCAAGAAAAACGCAACCTCGCTTTAAATCAATTTAGAGCGGGCAATATTAATATTCTCATTGCAACAGATGTAGCAGCCCGTGGTATTGATGTGCCTGATATCACCCATGTTATTAACTATGATATGCCGCGTAGTGCCGATATTTATGTGCATCGCATTGGCCGTACAGCGCGTGGCGGCAAAAAAGGTATCGCGATTTCATTAATTGAAGCGCATGATGTTGATATGCTTGCAAAAGTTGAGCGCTACA
>JBLHWW010000077.1:0-17146 GCA_047629075.1 Psychromonas sp.
TGTGGTGGTGGCATTAAGACAAATAAGTATTGTTTTTGGTTTACTGATGGGTTTGTACTGGTTAAAAGAAAAGCTCTATTTTACACGGATAATGGGCTGTGGTTTTATTCTCTGCGGTTTGCTGGCGGTCATTTAACAAGGTGAATCATGGGCCATGCTCTGAGGTTTTAGCAGCGATCATCCTGAAGCCTTCCGAATCAGTAAAATCGAATTGTTACTTGGAGAAAAAAGTGAAGTGAGTTTTCTGATTAAGTCACTTCATCGCCGATAAAAAAAGGCTTTTTCTGGGATACTTGCCCTTTAATGAATGGAATAGTGATAAGCAAAACTTGTTTTAAATTCTGCCCGTAAGCTATCACCAAATCAAAGACCCGGTTAAGTATTGATAATTATTTTTGTTTTTCCTGCCATGCTTTGGCTTTATTAATCAGCGGCGTGATGCTGGAACCTTGTACTAAAATTGAAAAGAACACGGCTGAGTAGGTCATGACCAGAATGATCTCGCGCACATCTATTTGTTTGCTTGGGATAATCATAACACCGGCAGGGATAGCCATCGCCATCGCTAACGCTAATCCACCGCGTAACCCTCCCCAGGTTAAGATCACCACCGAGTAAGGGTTATATTCACGAAATCGTCTGAAAGCCACATAAGAGAATTGAATACTCAGGTAACGCGCTGTTAAGGTTAATGGAACTGCAATCACCATTAAAACCCAGTCTTCCTGATGGAAGCTGTATTTCAGCATGCTTAAACCAATCAGCAGAAAAAGAATGCCGTTTAAAAACTCGTCAATCAGTTCCCAAAAATGATCGAGCAGTTTGATACTTTCTTTAGAAAAACCATTAATACGCGTCCAGTTGCCAATTATGATACCAGAGACAACCATAGCAAGGGGGCCAGAAACTTCGATAATCTGAGCAAAAACATAACCTGCGCTTGGGATACCAATAGTCAGCAATAATTCCATCGAGTGGTCATTGGTGGCACTAATTAAATAATGGAACAATAAACCTAATGCAAGTCCGTATACAATCCCACCAATGGCTTCATGTAAAAATAACTCTGTAATGCTTAAAGCGGTCGGCTGGGTATCTGAAAATGCGATGCTGTACAGCGTCACAAAAATAATTAAGCCAAAACCATCGTTGAATAATGACTCGCCCTCAATTTGTGTCGATATACGTTTTGGCGCATCAAGCTTTTTAACGATCGCAAGTACAGCAATAGGATCGGTAGGGGAGATAAGTGCGCCAAATAACAGGCAGTAGATAAGGTCGAACTGGAAGTCTAAAAATTGACAGATATAAAAGAGCACATAGCCGATAAAAAAGGTCGAAAATAGAGTCGCCCCTAATGCGAGTACCGCGATTTCCCATTTTTGATCTTTAATATTACCAAGCTTAATACCTAAGCCACCTGCAAATAATAAAAAACCCAAAATGCCATCCAGCAGAAAACTGTGAAAATCAATTTTAGCAAGCTGCTCCGAGGCAACTTCTTGTAATAGCGAAAAGCCATTTTTACCGGCAATAACAATAAGTAAAGATAATATTAAAGAACCAGCAGTCACTGCAATAGTGCTTTGCATCTTACCTATTTTACTGTTTAAAAATGTAATTAGCATCGCCGCTGCGGCTAGGAAACAGAGAGTTGCGTAGACTGTCATTTAGAGTTCTCATATATTAGTAAATAAATTTAGTTTAAAGGAATATATAGGCTGTTGGTTATAAGGCTATAAGGCTGTGAAGCTGTAAATAATTAAGCGCTATGTTAAGTGTTTTAGCTTTTTTTTTCAAAAATAATAACGGTCATTATGCGTTCAATGTATAACTATTCGGCTTTCTATCATTCATCAGATATAAATTAATTTTATTAAGAGTGAACTAAACTAAAAGTGATAGGAATTGATGCAATAAAGCGAGCTAACCATTGAATATCAATACAAGTTTTCTATGGTTTATCACAAAATAAATTGAGCAAATGTGGCTAATATAAATACCGCCTGGAAAGGCGAACTTATGAATGACAAAAAGTACGAAGAGGCTAAAAAACGTCTGAAAGAATTAAAAGGCTTCTATCAAAATTGACTCACGCACATTACCGTTAATATAGTTCTTCTGGTTATCAATTTAGTCACAAGTCCGCACAGTTTATGCTTCTATTAGCTCATACTAAAGGTAAAATTTACGCTCACAAAACCGTCTGGATGAATTTTAATAGTAAATCTGTTCACTTTATTAATGGGTTTGATATAACTATTTTCTGGGCGCCATCGCTTTTCATGGGGAAATTTTTTTATTATCAAAGGTAAATTTCAGGGCAAAGAGTGGGAACAAAAAAGATAAAAGAGATAATGAAAAAATAAAAGTCGTGTTGTGCATTAATTTAAGATCATCTAATAATGGGCTAATTGTATGAACTGCTTTGATACTGCAAGTCATAATATCGATAATGTAATTGCCTGGCGCGGGGGGCGTTGAGCTTTGCAGTGCAAATTTAGTTCAATCTAAAAGTGTTCTGAGCAAAGCATGAGGAGAGCCGCATAGTTATCGTATGTAAACTTTGATTAACGCAACGCAGTACGCTTTTAGATCGACCCGAAGGCCGCATTGGTTCGCACCTTTCTAGCGCGTTATCGCCTGCTTAAGAAGAACAACACAAGGCAGGATCTATCTTGTACGAAGAACCCTCAAATTTTTGCAAAATGTACACCTAAGGTCAACAGACCCTAATCAGCCATTAATAACTACATCTCTACTGAAAGTATTACTAGCTTCAAAGTCTAACGCGACAAACTCATACAACACAACGCAGGATCTATCTTCTACGAAATACCCTCAAATTTTTGCAAAATGTACACCTAAGGTCAACAGACCCTAATCAGCCATTAATAACTACATCTCTACTGAAAGTATTACTAGCTTCAAAGTCTAACGCGACAAACTCATATACAATGCGACATAATAGTTGTATTTGATCCCTCAGATACATACCTACCTTTAAGTCTCACGTTTTATGGACATGCAGCAATGACAAAAATATCTTTCCCTGTTGGGCAGATCGCCGATTATGAAATTAAACAATTAAAGATATTTAAAACAGTTGCTGATTGTGGTGGTTTTTCTGCTGCTGAGACAGAGCTGAATATTAGTCGTTCAACGATCAGTATTCATATTTCAAACTTAGAATCTCGCCTGCACTTAACGCTGTGTCGTCGCGGTCGAGCTGGTTTTTCACTCTCAGAAGAAGGGCAAGTAGTTTATGATGCCACTGTTAAGTTATTAGGAGAGTTGGACCATTTCCGAAATATTATTCATAGATTAGATGATAAGTTATCGGGCTCTTTAACTGTGTTATTTAGTGATACGATAAGTTTGGATTCACGTGCTGATATTCCCACCATATTCCGGAATTTTTCCGATGTAGCAAGTGAAGTATATTTGACTTCAGAAGTCGCTAAGATGGCTGAAATTGAACGACAAGTATTAAGTGAAGAAGCTGATATAGGTTTTATTCCTTATCATCGCAGCCTCGAGGGCTTGGAGTATCAGACCATTTTCACTAATAATTGCTATTTATATTGCAGTAATGATTGCCCACTTTTTAGCTTACCGGACAGTGAGCTTAGTGATGATATTATTGACGGTTTCCCTGCGGTTTATGCTGGTATGAAGTCACAAGAAAATATCAATGGTCACTTAGCCAATATGAGTATAAAAGCAACAGCGTATAACTACGACTCTCGCTTAGCTTTGCTGCTTTCTGGTCGTTATATTGGATTTTTACCCGAGAGTTACGCTCAACCTTATATCGATGCTGGAAAATTAAAATGTCTGGCTAAGGAACAGCGTGTTTATCGTTCTGAAATTATGGCTATTACTAAAAAAACTACCACCGTCAGCCGAATTCGCTCTTTGTTCATTAAAATATTAGGCGATTTTTATAAAAGTGATATTAAAATAAGCAAACTAAAATAAGGCCTAATGCCAATCAGTTAAGACAAATATGTGCGCTTAAGTGATTCTTCTCAGCGGTCAAATCCAGTGTTTTAATATACTTGGATTTTCTAATGTGACGGTGGAAAGCTATTACTCTGAAGGGAGCGGACATTTTCGAGTATGGCAAAACGACTACCCCAACCATATGCCAGAAATAAAAAATCGCTCATCTTAAGAGGACGGCAGCCCTAATTAATGGTTGCTTTTAACTCAAAAGATAAGCGCTAATTTATACTAAGACTATTTCGGAGATAATTCGTCACTCTTCGATAGGCCTTGTTTTGCCATTATTTTTTCACAAATATAATTGCCGATCGGGATTGCCGATGTCGCTGCGGGTGAGGGAGCATTACAAACGTGTAAGCTGCGGGGGCTTTCTACAAATAGAAAATCATGCACTAAACTGCCATCTTTTAACACTGCTTGAGCTCGAATTCCGGCTGGATAAGGCTGTAAATCAGCGAGTTTAATCTGGTCACAGTATTTATTGACCAATTTTAAATAACCTGGTTTCCACCATGAATTCTTGGTTTCAATTAATCCTGATTTTAAGTTGTTCTTGGTGACTTTCCAGAATCCGGAGAAGCTGAGCATGTCCATAATATCGCGGAAATTAATATTTATTTTACCGTAACCTTCGCGTTTCCAGCCCTGCACCGCATTCGGTCCCACGGTGACAGAACCATCGATCATTCGGGTAAGATGTACACCGAGAAAAGGTAGTTCGGGATCCGGAATGGGATAAATCAGATGATTAACAATATTATTGTGCTTTGCAGGCAGTTGATGGTATTCGCCACGATAAGGAATAATTTGAAAGTCGGTCTCTATATTGAGCATTTTAGTAATTCGGTCAGCCATCAGGCCTGAGCAAGAGACGATAAAGCGACTCGTAATACTCTCCTCTGTGGCGTTTCTTTGACAGGTTAAAGTGGTGTGTTCAGCAGACTCAACTAAATTGATAACCTTAGTATCCAGCATGACTTTGCCGCCAAGCTGTACAAATTCCTCTGCCATTTTTTGGGTGACTAGGGTGTAATTTACTATGCTGGTGGAGTCTACAAAAATAGCCCCAAGTCCCTGAATATTTGGTTCTTTTATTTTTAGTTCTGTCTGGTTTAATAGTATCGCGTGGATCTCGTTCTCATGACAGCGTTGATAAAGATCCTGCATACGCTGTAGCTCAAGCTCATTGGTTGCGACCAGTAGCTTGCCGCAATTTTCTACCGGAATGCTGTGTTTTTGGCAAAATTCAGTGGTTGCTTTCACGCCCGCTTTACAGAACTTAGCTTTCATACTGCCCGGTTGATAGTAAACTCCTGCATGGATAACGCCACTATTATGACCGGTTTGATGACGCGATAATTGTGCTTCTTTTTCTACTAATAAAATCGATTTTTTAGGATGTCTTTGTTGCAGTTGCCATGCTGTTGATACACCAATAATACCGCCGCCGATGATGACATAATCATAGATTGCATTCATTTCTTAGCTCCTTTTCTGAATTAGTATTAACCTCACCTAGGAGAAAAATCACTCGGTTGAGGTTATATTCGCTAATTGGATTGATCCATATATTATTTATTTGTAAAGTGACCACGTTGACGCAGCAATTCACGTTTGAGACCTGGATTAGAAATAAACTTATCACGGCCGTGTAACCAGCAATGATTTTGCGCAACCAACATTGCACCGGTTTTAACGCGGACATTAAAACAGTTATCCTCATTTTCTAATGATTCACTCATTTGATGTAAATATAAGCCTTCCTGCATACGTTGTGGGCAAGCGAACTGGTCGATAAACAGCATGTGTGGTTTACCGTTTTTATCTTCTTCAAAGAAGATGGGATGTTCAATTTGGTAATTAATATTTTTACTTGGTGGTGTTGTCCAAACAATGTCTTGTTTGGCAAGCGAGTGATTATAAAAATACGGTAGATCTGTCCAATCGTCAATATGAAGAAGTAAAGAGTCACCCATTTCCATGTTCTTCTCGTCCATTTTCATCATCAGCACAAAATCCGTGCGTTCATTGACATAGGTTCCATCGTTGTGCAGTTCCATTCTGCGGTGCGGTTGGCGCAAATAACTATCACTATTGTCTTCATTTTTTACCGTGAATCGAGCGTAATACTTACCGTACATCGAATCAAAATTGGGCAGACCAATCAGGTGAGAAACAGCCGTTGATAAGATAACAAAAAGATCACGTTGCTCATCGCTGTCGATAAAGTCAGCTTGTGCAGATTCATCTGCTTCTAATAAAAATGCAGCTCTGTCACGATCCTGCATAATTTCATTGAGTAATTTCCCCAGTTCGTAATTGCAAGCCTGATCGAGTTTATCTGCCACGGCATAGCGTAAAAAGGGTTTGTATTCTACTGCTTGTAGCCCGAAGTCACGTGTGTTTTCTATAAAGTTTTCCAGCGTGGCTGTTGCGATTGTTACTATTTGCAGGCGAGGGTTCTCACTGTGCGGCTTAACGTGGAAACCATGATAATAATGGGTATTTTCAATGCTCATAATTGATGTCCTTCTCTTTATTAATATGCTTAGCAAGTAAAGCGTATGGACTCAATGTGAGTCAATTGACGCGAGTTAACAAAACTTTAACAAATAAATTTACATATTCACAATATATGATAAATATAGTTTCCATCAGTTTTGTTGATATATTATATTGTTAATAATTATCTGCTGTGTTGCTCAGTGGAACTATCGTGTTGATAATTTAATCGCTGTATCGTGGCAGTATTGAAATGCAATAAGGACTTTAAGTGATGGATTTTAAAAGACTGTATTATTTTACTGTGTTAGCGCGCACCGGGAACTTTACTAAAGCTGCCGAGGAGTTAGGGATTGCACAGTCAGCATTGAGTATGAGTATTCAGAAACTGGAGAAACAGCTGGCACTTAAGCTGGTTAACCGAGCTGAACGCAAGATGAGTATTACCAGTGATGGACAAGTATTATTGAAGCATGCGCAGAAAATTTTAGAAGATGTTAAACAAGCAAAAATACAACTACAGGAACTTAAGGGGCTTAAGTCCGGCAGCATCAACTTTGGCGTTCCCGCCATGATAGGCTCTTACTACCTGCCCGAGACGCTGGCATTATTTAAACAACGCTACCCGGGTATTCAAATTAATATTCATGAAGCGGGTACTGCGACTTTAGCCAAAATGCTGCTTGATGGTGAATTAGATCTGGCTATGATCCGTGCCGATAGACACCATGACAATATCCGCTGTATTACCTTAGCTAAAGAGCAAATTGTGGCCTGTGTACCGCGGGAACATGAATTTTCTAAACGTGAGAACATCACACTTGAGGAATTTTGTAGACAGCCTTTGGTTCTGTTCCGTGAAGGTTATTTTCTGCGGGAAGCGGTAAGCAGTTATTGTCAGCAACATCGAATTAATCCTGATATTCGTTTTGAAACGAACTTAATTGAATTATTGAAATCTCTAATCCGTAAGAAAATAGGTATATCTACCTGTTTAGCTATTATTTTGGCCGAAGATGCTGAACTTGTGACTGTGCCTTTTAATCCCAGTATTCCATTACATTTGGGGATAGGGTGGAAAGCAAGTCACTACTTATCCCAAGCATCACAAGCATTGGTTACCTTTTTACAAGAAGAGATGGATGACCGATAAACCGACCTTTGGAGTGTGAATTTTGTTCAATCTAAAAGTGTTCTGAGCAATGCATGCGCAGGCTCTGCCTTGCGTAAAGCACACACCAATTGCTGAAAAATGCACACGAAAGGTCAACAGCCCCTAATGTTTGAGAATGTTAAACCTTTATTTTTATTCACTGTGATTTTTATTAATAGAATGGCAGCTTAATCTGATCGAATGTAATGCACGATCATATTACAACCCACTATATCTACATAATCATATAAAGGTCTGACTGATGGAAAATAAAAATAATTACGGCGCCTTCTGGATGCCGTTTACCGCAAACCGTGATTTTAAAGCTAACCCTCGTATTATAAGCCGTGCTGAAGGTATGTATTGTTACACTGATAATGGTCGCAAATTATTAGATGGGACGGCAGGTTTATGGTGTGTGAACGCGGGTCATGGTCGTAAAGAGATAGGTAATGCGATGGCTAAGCAGGTGGCACAGCTGGATTACAGTTCACCATTTAACTTTGGGCATGATATCGGTTTTGAATTTGCCGAGCGCCTAATTGAGTTTACACCTCCTGGTTTAAACAAGGTGTTTTTTACTAACTCTGGTTCAGAAGCTGTAGAAAGCGCAATGAAAATTGCCTTGGCTTATCAACAAGCAAAAGGTAATACCGGCAAATTTCGTTTTATTGGCCGTGAGCTTGGTTACCATGGTGTGAATTTTGGCGGTATTTCTGTGGGCGGGCTAGCGCCAAACCGTAAAGGTTTTGGACCATTGTTAGCGGCAGACCATCTCGATCATACTCTGGATATAACGCGTAATGCTTTCAGTAAAGGTGTACCAGAGTTTGGTGTAGAGAAAGCGGAACAATTAGAGAAATTAGTACAGTTCCATGGTGCTGATAGCATTGCAGCTGTTATTGTTGAGCCAATTGCTGGTGCTGGTGGTGTAGTATTACCGCCGAAGGGGTACTTACGCCGTTTACGAGAAATCTGTACGAAGTATGATATTGTCTTGATTTTTGATGAAGTTATTACTGGTTGGGGGCGTTTAGGGTCATCATTCGCGTCGAATTTATTTGATGTAATACCTGATTTGATCACCTCCGCAAAAGGTATCACTAGTGGTGTAGTGCCGCTAGGAGCTGTATTTGTGCAAGATGAAATTTATGAAACTGTCGTTAATAGTGCAGAAGATGGCGCAGTTGAGTTCTATCATGGTTATACCTATTCAGCTCATCCTGTGGCTTGTGCAGCAGGTTTAGCGACCATGGATATTTATCAAAATGAAGGTTTATTAGAACGTGCTGGTGGTGATATAGGTGACTATTTCCAAGAGGGTTTACATTCGCTAAAAGGGATACCTTCTATTATTGATATCCGTAATTGTGGATTGATTGGTGCAGTACAGTTTGCTCAACCAAGTCATGGTAAACCGATTGGCTTTGATATTTTGAAAAAATGTTATGATAAAGGCGTACTGACTCGCAGTATGGGTAATACGATAGCACTTTCTCCACCGCTGATTATCGAAAAAAATCATGTTGATCAGATTATTGATACGCTTGCCGCTGTGGCAAAAGATATCGAGGTTTAAGTATTGATTAACCTGAGATCGGGTTAAGCCATTATAATATTTTAACCAATGAGCTCATTTTTTCATTGAGTGTTGAATTGATTGATGGCTTATTTTTTTGCAGGTAATTGGCAATTAAACCACCAAGTATGTCTGCAGAAAAACCAGTCATACTGCTCTGTTGAATGTGATCTACATCTGAAATTTTTTTTGATGTTACCCCTCAAGGATGATCACCTTTTTATTTTTTTTGGTGTAAATAGCGAAACATCTAGGAAGCGGGTTATGATCGTTTACATTACCTTCTGTTAAATAGATCGCCAAAATGATTAACGATGATCTGTAATTTGACAGCAAAGAACCATCCTATTGAACCTTTCCCTCGGTTAAAAATTTTGTCTCGCTTAGTCGTGAGGGAGCAATACGATTTTAAATTTTTTTGCTAGATACCCTAAGTGATAACTCTTCAAGTCTCCATAATGAAATGCCTCTCCCTTTTGTTCTGATGTTGATAGTTAAAAGCTCAGATTCAGGAACAGGGATTTGGCTCTATTTATTTTAAGTATTATTCCAAATTCAAATTAATGAAATCTTTATCGTAAGGTAGCCATTCTAATAGTAGCGGTTGGATTTTTTATTCTGCTGATATCTACTTTAGGGATAAATCATGACAAGTTGAGATTGTTCAATGAATATTTAATGGTTTGATGATTTTCAAACTTTAGTTGGAAACGCTTAGATTTAAGCGCTGACATTAAAATGTAACACTTAAGTTAAGCTCTTACATGAGATGTAAAGGTTATGTTAATTTTTGTATGAAAGTGTAATTGTTACGTTAGCGTCTTGCGTGAAAGTATAACGGCTACGTTAAGGTTTCGCATGAAAATGTAACAGTGTTTTCTGACAATGGTAATCAAAGAATCAATTAAAAAGGAATATATGGCTATGTTTAATAATATCTTTAGTAAGTTGTTAACAACTCGCAGGAAACGCTCTTTGGCTGGAACAATCTTAACCGTGATTGCAACATTCGGTGCAGTTCCAAACTTAATGGCCGCTGAATATAACTGGCGTTTTGTGAATTTATATTCACGCGGAACAGCCTATGGTGAAGTTTATAAAAATTTCGCAGAGAATATTGGCGTGATGTCCAATGGCCGAATTGAAGTAACTATGATGTACGCCGGTGAAGGTGTTGGTCAAACGGGTGTCTTTGGTGCGGTTAAATCTGGCTTAATGACCATGGGAGCGCCTTTCCAGCCTATGCATGCGGGTGAATTCCCTCCAGGTGTCGTCGAAGTTGGTTTGCCCGGAACAACCAGTGATGTCGGTGAATTAAGCGCGCTATTTCATGAAAAAGGCTGGGGTGAAATATTAACTGAAGCTTACGACAAGCAGAACTTAGTTTGGTTAGACCCTTACATTCAACTGCCTGTTTATATTCTGACTAAAGAGCCCATTAAGAGCATTGCTGATTTTGATGGTTTGAAAATCCGAGCGCCAGGCGCTTACGGTAAATTTCTACGAAAATTAGGCGCTTCACCTGCTTCTCTGGCTTGGAGTGAGATTTATACCAGCCTTGCGACAGGTGTTATTGATGGTTCAATTGGCAGTAATATTATCGACCATCGCGATGGTAACCATGTAGAAGTCGCAAAATATATGTATCGCTTACCGATTGCTGGCGCACAGGTATTACCTATTGTCGTGAATAAAAGTGCATGGAACAAACTACCAGAAGATCTGCAAGCTATTGTACGTGGTGCGAGTGCAGTACACGCCAATGAGCAGATGACTAAGTCGCGTAAATGGGAATCCGAAGCTATTGCCGATATGGAAGATCAAGGTATGAAATGGAGCCCGGAACCAAGTAAGGCTGATGTTGAAACATGGAATTCAACGGCAACAGCACTATGGTCTGAATACGCAAATGCAGATAAATACAGCAGTAAATTAGTGGAAATATTAGAGCAACAATAAGCCCTGCTATCGAGGAGTTTACACTTCTCGATTAGTTTTAAAGCACATTGTTCTATAAAGAATAGATACTTACTTGGTAAGTATCTTAGTACTGCAAGCAAGGATGATTATTATGTTTAAAACAATACTTAAGCTTTTATGCATAGGTATTAATAAAGGCGTTTTTGTTGTCGGTTTTTCAGCGTCAATATTAATGCCATTGTTAGCCCTTACTGTCGCTTTTGAGGTTTTCTCTCGCTATCTACTCGGTAGCCCGACCATCTGGGCTTACGACGTATCACTATTTTTATTTGGATATATTGCGGCGTTAGGTGGCGCTTTAGCACAGCAAAGAAAAGCACATATTAATGTCGATGTTATTTACCTGTCGGTATCCGCGCGCATGAAAGCAATCTTTAATTTGCTTTCCTATAGCTTAGCCATTTACTTTTTATTCATTATTATCCTGATTAGCTTAGAAAAATATGATGAAGCGCTTGAATTTAACTATCGTCGACAATCTGAGTGGGCTCCCTCTATGGCACACTTTTGGGTAATGATGACCATGGCATGCAGTGTATTCATACTGCAATTCATTAGTGATTTGCTGCAGGATTTTTTCTTTATTATTACCGGGAAAGCATTACTGGAATCACCAGACGAAGAACAACAAGCGGTAGCTACAGCAGATGTTGAGCCTGTCAAAAAAAAATTACAAGGAGTTGAGGCTTTATGAGTATTGAAATATTAACATTGCTGTTAATTGGTTTGATTTTAATGTGCTTTTCATTTGGTGCTCCGGTTGGGTTAGCCTTAGGCGGGATCGCAATGGGAGTGGGCTATCTGACTTGGGGACCGGGCATTTACAATCTTATCCCAACTACTCTTGAGAGTACCTTCTTTAGTTTTATTTTATTAGCAATTCCTCTGTACATTTATATGGGGCAATTACTAACCCGATCCGGTATCGGCGACGCTATGTTTAATGCCAGTCAGATGGTTCTGGGCCGTATTCGTGGTTCTTTGGCTATCAGTGTGATTGGCATATGCTCTATGATTGGCGCGATGGTCGGGATTATTGGCGCGGGCATTATGACGTCGGGCAGTATCGCTTTGAAACCAATGCTGGAGCGTGGTTACGATAAACGTTTAGCACTGGGTGTCATTATGGCTGGAGGGGGACTGGGTATTTTGATCCCGCCAAGTATTCCGATGATCATGTATGCGGCTTCAACTCAAAATTCAGTCGGGCGTATGTTTATAGCCGCATTGATACCTGCGTTGATAACGATTGTGTTATTAATTGCATACGTCATTATTAGCTGCAAAATAAATCCCGAAAAAGCACCTATGGATACGGGTGTTGAACAACAGATGAGTAAAAAAGAGAAGTTTAAGACCGGGCGTGATGGACTGTTTTCTCTGCTGCTAATTGTGGCTGTGTTGGGCAGTATCATTACCGGTGTTGCGACGCCAACAGAATCCGGCGCGATTGGGGTTGTTGGTGCGATTATATTAGCAATAGTATTTAAACGTTTTCGTTGGAAAATGTTAAAGGCTTCTGGTTTTGAAACCGCTATGTTGGTAAGCGTTTCGATGTGGATTATTTTAGGTGCTTCATTATTTAGTAATTTCCACATGCTCAGTGGTGTGCAGGACATGGTGGCTGATGTCACTAATGCCCTCAATCTACCGCCACTGGGTGTGATTATCATGATGCAGGTGATCATGTTATTGCTTGGATTTATTGTTGATGAACTTATTATTGTCTTGATGTGTGCGCCACTATTTGCGCCAATTGTGGTAGAGCTTGGATATGATCCTATTTGGTTTGGCATTTTGATGATCTTAAATATAGAGATTGCCGTGCAGACGCCACCCTATGGATTCGCACTGTTTTATCTTAAAGGTATTGCACCGCCTGGCGTGACCATGATGGATATTTACCGTTCTATCGCGCCGTTTATTTTATTAAAGCTGTCGGTATTAATTTTGTGCATGGTATTTCCTGAAATAGTTTTATGGTTACCCAATAAATTAATGGGAGAGGGTTAGATGAGTTTAAAACATATATTGATGCCGGTTGATTTAGCATTTAACGAACTTGTCGAAAGGGAGGTCAGCATGGCGCTTAAGCTTCTCGATGATGACGGGGTTATTGATATACTCTTTGTTGATGATACCGCAAGCCATCGGCGGATGGCGATAACCGCGGTGAGTGATCGTCTTACGGAAAAGCACTCTGCAACAGAATTAGCAGTGCACGCTATGTTTGATGCCGTTATTCCTAAGCAGCACCGGGGGCGTTGTATTATTCGTAATGGTACCGTGTGCGATGAAGTGGTTGCGCAAGCGAAAAAAAGTAATGCCGACGCGATTGTTATGGCATCGGCTAAACCCAAATTTCGTTCTTATCTATTGGGATCTAATGCGGCAAAAATAGTGCGTCATGCCACCTGTTCTGTCTTTGTGGTGCGCTAATCTAGCATTTACGAAAGTCAGATAGATAGACATTGCATGCTGAGAATCAGTAAGCAGCGCGTTTATAATACTGAACCGTCGTTCAATTGACTCCCCTGATTAAAACATATCGAGGATGAAAATTGCAGGAAGCGGCGGTTTTTTTGATCATTCCTGAAATTATTCAAGCTCATGCGCTAACTGTTTACGTTTAAAACGAATACTGATATTGACCCACATAAATTCCAGCCCCATGTGCATAGTGACAAGCTCACTCACTTTCTCAACTTCTTCAAATAATTTGTGATCTCCCTGATACTGTTGATGATTTCTTTATTGGCTCACTCACCGATCAGTAAGCCCTTGGTTTCAATCGCCAGCCAGATACCAAGCAAGGCGATTAGTAAGCCTAACAAAGCGGTGGAATATTCAAACAATATAACGAACATAGAAAGATATTTTCCCCTCTGTACCGCGTCGATGTAACCATGTTTTCCTTTAACTTTGCCAAATTCTTTAAAGGAAAAAACCATGCTGCACCTTCAAACAAGAGGGCAAGGCACAATACGATATAGTTGACCATTGGGTTTTTAGATGACAGCCAGGTGGATCATATGACTAATGCCATCATAGATAGACACACCGGAACCGGAACCCACAGCAAAGATCAGCATCGCCACAATAAAGCTCCAGAAATAGATCTCTTTACCCTGCCCAAACGGAAATTAATCATCAGCCAGTTTTTTTGCCTGTTTCATCCCATAGAGCAACAACATTTGATTTCCGGTATCAACCAGTGAGTGTATGTCTTCGGAGAGCATCGCTGAACTGCCGGTCATAAAAGTGGCAAAAAACTTGGTGATCGCAATAGCCGCATTGCCTATAAAGCCACGATAATAACTTTCGTAGAAGCATTAGTTGACATAGTTCTTTCTGAATTTTATGACTCTCACCGGCTCATCTTTTTGTTGATAAACCGCTTAACTAGCAGACCTGAATTCTTACCCCAAATTCAGGTGAAGTATGAAAATTCTTATTCAAACTATTTTTAAAAAAAAGGCGAGTCATCTCTGATTCACTTTTTGTATGTTTTTTAGCCTAGTCAGTCACAATCTTAATTAAAAAATTTGACGTAGCTTATTAATTTTAAAGTGAATTTCAAGAAAAATGCGCAATTGAAATTGTGACTAAGGTTCTAATATTGTTTTTCTTAAGTGGAAGAACACTAATAAAGTTTGTGACTTCACTTGACGTATATTAGCTCATTCAATGTCTGCCTGATTCAATTTAATCTTGAAAATGCACGCCACTTTATCCCAAGAGCGAGCAAAGTAAAGGTACCGTGCCTACAAAGTGGATTTTAATAATCATGGACTGCTTGAATGAATACTGAGGCGCTTTCGCCTCCATTATCGACTTACAAACTAAAAATAAGTGACTAATTTAACTTAGCCACTGCCACGCTCGCTTTCGGGAAGAAGCGAGTAACTTCTTATTTGAGAAAAATACAGCTAAATTCAGTTGAGACGCTTAAATATTCATTCTAACTATTTTAGCTAAATTGCTTATACCCCAAAACATTGTATGAACCACTACTATAAGTCTCTGCAAATCGACCTATCTGACGCGTTGCCAAACCACCTCTTTAGAGAAAAACCCTGCTTTGGCTTTGATCTGCAGAGTGTCGTCAACTGGGCTGATGTGCGCATCAAAATGCTTACCTGCTTTAATGGCGTAAATTTTTCCATAATAACCCTCTTTCTCTTTTGTCACTGATGACAAAATTTGTTGACCTATTAATGCTGGTTTTACTTTAGATTCAACAATCATACCTTGCCACTGCCCAGCCGTTGATTGACTAATTTCAATAAATATTGTCCCCTTATATGTTTGCCATTTACCTTCGATAGGATCTATTTCGGCGTACCCAGTAAAAGGCCAAGCTAGTAGTAATAGTGTGGTCATTATTTTAATTGTTCTGTCCTATTGTAAATATCGGCTTAAAGTGACTAATTTATATGTAAATGGAGCAACCTATATCTATTTATTAGAAGGCATAATTTAAACCAACAGATCCAATATAATTGGACCTATCGTAGAAGGTGATATTTGAATTACTTTGGTTGTAACCTAAAAAAGAGACAAACGACCAGTTTTCCAAGTTCATAAATTTCTTATATTTATAAGCAAAGAATAAGCTGAGGGTGTTATCCGATCGCGTTTTGCTATCAAATATAACGCTACCTGTGTCATAAGAACGACTTTCGTAACCCGCAGTGAGCGCTAATTGCTGTCTGTCGAACAATTTGAAGTAACTCATTTCGGTTTTCCATGAGTCATATGATGCGGCTGAACCTTCTGCATCATTGCTAATATAGGTGATAGATGGTATTAGAAAAGAGGTCCGATTGAGAAAAAGACGGTAGCTTGTTTTTAGATAGATAATATTAGAGCCTCGCTTTAATTCATCTGACGTGACTTCATTTTCCAACTCTTTTGTTGCGTAAGCGGCATCCAATAAAAAATGCGATCCTGCAATTTTACTGACTTTTAAGCGATACGCGTAACCAGCTTCATTGGTAGTTGTTCTTTCGCTATCTAGTAGATAAGGGTTCGCCCATGTTTCATTGGGCATAATTGTTGGTAAAAATGACACATTGACGACAGTGCCTGAATTAAGCTCCTGTTTATAAGCTAGTTCTAGGGACATTTTTCCTACCGCAATATCTTCTCTTGCCGTACCAATGTAAACCTGTTTATTTTGGTTTTTACCAAAGGTGTAAGCTAAGCTGCCAAGCGGAAAAGCGATGAAACGACTATTGCTATCAGCACTTTGTCCTGTGGTGGTGATGGTTTTGTCACCATCGGTATTAAAATTAGAAGTTTCTCCACTAAAGCCAGTGTTAAAAGATATCTTCCCACTGAAACCGGACTCGTTGGAAAGTTTTGCCATAACTGGTGTCGTTAATAGTGATATTGCCAAAAAGGTGTAATTGAACTTCATATTGGAGCCTTTATAAATTTTCATTAGTAATTTAATGGCGTTGAGCCATGATTAATAACTAGAAACTACTTCTGATAGATACTGTAGGGTGATGTATTAGTAAAAAGGGAGCTTAGTAATATGCTTTCTTTTACATAACCCAAATAAAAGGTTGAACAAGATAATGGTTACACCTCAACCTTATAAAGAATGCTATACAATACGGGGACAAAGATAAGCGTCAGCAGTGTTGAAAAAATTAAGCCGGCAATAATCGCAATCGCCATTGTCTGCCACATCGTGCCACCGCCAACTAAGAGCGGTATCATTCCTAACACAGTGGTCAGCGTGGTTAAGAAAATCGGCTTCATTCGTCGTGTACCCGCATCAATCAATGCATCAATAGGGTTTTTTCCTGTGGAAAGTTCGGTTTCAACTTGCTCAAGTAATACAATCGCGTTGTTAATTACAATTCCCGCCAGCGATATCACCCCTAAAAATGTCATAAAACCAAAATAACTAT
>JBLHWW010000078.1:0-17030 GCA_047629075.1 Psychromonas sp.
TGATGCGCTTATTTCACTGCCTGTGCAATACTGGTACATATCGTTTCTCGAATCCATTTATGGCCCGGTTCATCGTCATTACGTTTATGCCATAACAATACGTAGGCAAGGGGAGAAAAGGTGATCGGCAGCGGCAATTGAACCAATGGATATAATTTTTTAGCATGCGGCACAAAGCAAGAAGGTAAAGTAAAAATAAGATCACTGTGTGCGCATACACTTGCTGCGCCGTAAAAATCTGGCAGTGTACTACTAATGCGCCGATGCTGACCGGATTCTGCTAGATGATAATCTAACGCCCACCAATCATTACCCTCACAGCGTACCTGTACATGGGACATCTGCAGATAGCTTTCAATATTCCAGTCGCCTGCTTTTACGGTATTAAGTATCGGGTGATTTTCTCTTACTAAGCAGATCTGCCGATCTGTAAACAAGGTTGTTTGGACAATGCCCTCTGGTAAATTATTCAGTCTTAAATCCGATGCCGGGTGCAGATCCCGTGCTGTAATACCAAAATCAATCTGTCCCTGTAATAAAGCGGACATTGATTTTTCAGTCCACCCGTAAGTATCCAGAGTTATCAATGGAGCCTGCTTTAAAAGCGGCCCGATATAAGAAGGCAGTAAGGTTTCATAGGCACTTTCGAGCATCGCAAAAGAGAATTGTCTACGGCTGGTTTGTGCTATAAAAGTGGGGGGCAGGGTGACTTGATATAAACCTTGTAAAATGGCTGGTAGCTGCAATTTTAAATGTAATGCATGGGCGGTCGGTTTCAGGCCATGTGCAGTGCGTACAAAAAGCGGATCACCGAGTGTGTCTCTTAAGCGATTAAGGCTTTTACTTAAGGCTGACGGACTTAAATGTAAACGGTTGGCTGCGCGGGTGGCGCTCTCTTCTTCTAATAATATTTGCAGGGTGACTAAAAGATTAAGATCAATTTTTGAAAGATTATCAATATTCATTTATACACTCTCCATGAAGATCCGCAGCATAGGGCAGCGCTGGACCTAGCGCATTTTCGATATTTAAATTCAGCGACCTATCCAAGCAAGATATGCCTCAAAAGAAATTGGGTTCTGAAATTATGCCATTATGATTCATAACATACCTTTGGTAAACTGCGCTTAGTCAGCTAATTTAACTTTTTAACTATTTGAGTAACATAATGCGCCGAAATATATTACCTATATTGATGTCAATGGTGGTCTTAAGCCCCCTTGCAATTGATATTTATTTGCCTTCTATGCCGGTAATGGCTGTTGAGTTTGATATTTCATCCAGCGAAATACAGTCAACCCTGATATTGTTTTTATTTGCGATGGGGATTGGGCAAATATTGATTGGTCCGCTTGCGGATCGCTTTGGCAGACGCCCGATCGCGATCGGTGGCATTGCATTTTATATTATCAGTAGTGTATTAGCTGCGATTGTAGTCGAGTTTCATTGGCTACAGTTTGCCCGAGTATTACAGGGCATTGCCGCCTGCGCTTCATCGATAGTGGTATTTAGTGCCGTACGTGATAGTTTTTCGGCCAAAGAAGGAGCGCATTATTACAGTTATTTGAACGGAATTATCTGTGTGATCCCTGCATTGGCACCTACTCTGGGGGGATTACTCGCATTACAGTTTGGCTGGCGTTCAACCTTTATCTTTATGGCGATTTACGCGCTTATTATTCTGCTGATCGTCTTCTATCGCTTACCAGAAACGCGGCCAAAAAATACCCAGAGCAGCGGCGCATTATATCACTGGTCACGATTTAAGCCAGTACTGCAGGACCGTCACTTTCTCTTTTATGCATTGACCTGTATGACCGGGATGGCGGTTATTTTAACTTATGTTTCCTATGCACCCGATTGGTTAATTCGGCATTTGGGTGTTTCTGAATTGAGTTTTAGTCTTTTATTTGGTCTGAATGCATTGGTCAATATCGCTGCGTGCTTCGCAGCTCCCGTGGTTATTAAGCGTCTCGGGAATCGCGCGACGGTGCTGATTGCTTTGCTGACCTTTATCCTGTCAGCATTATTGCAGTTATTTGTTCAGCAATGGGGGACTGCTAGCGGACTCGCTGGCGCATTTGCATTTATGCTGCCGATGATGTTGTTATGCATTGGTTTTGCTTTATTACTCGGACCTGCTACGAGTATGGCGTTGTCCAGATTTGGAGAACGTGCTGGTACGGCAAGCGCTATGCTTGGCTGTATTCAAATGAGTGGTGCCGCATTGCTGGCTGGTTTGATTCAGCAGACTGACTTAACCGCGCCCTACGCGGCGATTTTATTAATGGGAGGGGGATCTATTATCTTGTTAGCGCTGATGTTAATGCCCCGTTTTAATCACTGGCATCAAGAACAGTTTGCAAATTAATGCCAGAATGTCATTTTTTTCTTTAATAAATCGACTATTGGACAGTTCGCAGAACTCGGTAAAATAACAAAAAAAGACGGGAAAAGGTAACTTTTGTTTTTTGCATCTTCCTGTCTTAATTATTTTAACCAGCAATGCAGATCAGATAGTTAAGTGAATTGCTGTAATACCTGCCTGTAACTCTCCCCATAAATATAAGCTGACGTGATGTGTTTCACGTTTCATGAAATTTAATAGGTCGCATCTACGGTGCTCACAGTTTAATTTTTATACTGTTATAAGCATTATTATCCAACCCGTTAAATGACGGCCCAAAGCAGAATATTCAGCACCAATAGAGTGCATTTTGACTTTAAATTGACTTGTTCACCCCAAATAAAATTGACCATTATTTTTTTCACAAAAAAAGACTCAATCAAGCGCCAGTAGGCTTATATTGAAAATAATTTATAAAAAAGAGTGTGGAACAGGTTAAAAAGATAATAATTTATTTGTGGGCACATATTTTGCATAATTCCATATAGGCCAATGTTTAAGGGCCGCTAACGGTCTGTTTTTAGAATATAAATAATGTTCTGAAGGTTGTTTTTTAGTATTAATGCTTTTCTTTATGCCTAATCTGGCGCATTGCAAAATTAAATATATTGAATAATATACCTCGCACTCTCATATAGCATTTTGTTATTATATATTTTTTTCATCTAGTTCTGTAACACATGCTGAATGGTCATAATTTTTTTGAAGCCAGATGCTATTTCATCTAGTGGTAGGTAATTGTCATGTCTTTATTAGAAGTAAAAAATCTGCGCATTGAGTATCCATCTCGTCATGGAGTCCATGCTGCCGTTAAATCACTTTCTTTTTCCATCGAAAGAGGGGAAATAGTCGGCGTTGTTGGTGAGTCAGGTGCCGGGAAGTCGACTGTAGGTAATGGAATTATTGATCTGCTGAGTCCCCCTGGTGTTATTGCCAGTGGTGAGATTTATTTAGACGGGGAAAAAATTTCCGGTTTAAGCGATCAACAAATGCGCTCGGTTCGCGGCTCAAAAATAGGTTTTATTTTTCAAGATCCAATGACCTCTCTCAATCCCCTTTTCACCGTTGAAAGACAATTAACAGAAACCATTCGCGCCAATTTAAAGGTGAGCAGCAAAGAAGCTTATCAACGCGCGCTTAATTTGATGGAGCAAGTTGGCATTCCCGATGCGCATTTAAGGATCAAACAGTATCCTCATCAATTTTCAGGTGGTATGCGCCAGCGTGTTGTTATCGCGATAGCACTCTCCTGTGATCCTGATTTAATTATCGCCGATGAACCGACGACGGCACTGGACGTGTCCATTCAGGATCAAATACTAACCCTGATCCGTAATCTGTGCATTGAAAAAAATGTTGGCTGTATGCTGGTTACACATGATATGGGCGTGGTCTCAAATGTAACGGATAAAGTTGCGGTGATGTATCGTGGTGATTTGGTTGAGTTCGGGCTAACGGAAAAAGTGCTTGGCAATCCCGATCATGATTATACACGCAGCCTGATCTCAGCAGTCCCACGTTCAGATATTAAGCTAGACCGATTTCCTTTGGTAAATTACATAGAGGAAGCGGGCGAAATGAAGAAACTGGATATAAAAACCCATTGGTTAGGCCAAAGTGAAGATCAGCGTGAATATAGCGGCCCACTATTAAATGTGGAAAATGTCAGTTTACGTTTCACTACCAAGGACTCAATGTTTGAGAGCCGCCGTGAATATGTCCAAGCTAATGATAATATTAGTTTTCACATTAACGAAGGCGAAACCTTCGGTCTGGTGGGTGAGTCTGGCTCAGGAAAATCGACTGTTGCACGTGTTATTGCTGGTTTGTATAAACCAAATGCAGGCAAGATTTCCTTTGAAGGTATTGATTTAACCGCAATCAAATCAGAAAAAGAGCGCCGGCCAATTCGCCGTCAAATGCAGATGGTATTTCAAAATCCCTATACCTCAATGAATCCTCGCATGCGTATATTCGATATTATTGCCGAACCGATACGCTTTCATAAACTCGCAAAATCAGAGGCTGAAACGCGTCAAATTGTGCATGATTTATTAGATCATGTTGGGCTAGGGCGGATGGCGGGGGTGAAATATCCCCATGAATTTTCAGGCGGTCAACGCCAACGTATCTCTATTGCGCGTGCTTTAGCAACCAGACCGCGTTTATTAATCTGTGATGAACCAACATCTGCTTTAGACGTCTCTGTACAGGGGCAAATATTGAACTTGTTAAAAGATCTCCAGGATGAACTGAATTTGACCATGTTATTTATCAGTCATGATCTGCCTGTTATACGTCAAGTGTGTGATCGTATTGGGGTTATGCAAAAGGGGAAACTGTTAGAAATTGCCCCTACCGAGCAATTATTTAACACACCACAACATCAATACAGTCAACATCTTGTTTCTTTAATGCCTGAATTTAAAGGTCTGAGAGTTTAAGAGTTAACTGCTATTGACTAAAACGTCAGGAATTTAAAATAGTGTAAGCATGATGTTGGCGGTGTGACTATACTCTAAAAAACTCAAAACCATCGGCAAACGGGTCCCTGAATTTAAAGGGCTGAGAGTTTGATAATTAACTGCTATTGACTACAACGTCAGCAATTTAAAATAGTATAAGCATGATGTTAGCGGTGTGACTATACTCTAAAAAACTCAAAACCAACGGCAAACGGGTCCTTGAATTTAAAGGGCCGAGAGTTTGATAATTAACTGCTATTGATTACAACGTCAGCAATTTAAAATAGTCGCAAGCATGACATTAGCTCTGTGGCTATATTCTAAAATGACCAAAACCAACGGGAAATTAGTCCCTGAATTTAAAGGGCTGAGAGTTTGATAATTAACTGCTATTGACTACAACGTCAGCAATTTAAAATAGTCGCAAGCATGACATTCGCTCTGTGGCTATATTCTAAAATGACCAAAACCAACGGGAAATTAGTCCCTGAATTTAAAGGGTTGAGAGTTTGATAATTAACTGTTATTGATTACAACGTCAGCAATTTAAAATAGTCGCAAGCATGACATTCGCTCTGTGGCTATATTCTAAAATGACCAAAACCAACGGGAAATTAGTCCCGGCATCAAGGAGTTATGTAATGAAATTTTTCAAGACCAAACTGACGGTTGCTTTGCTGGCAGCAGGATTAAGCTTTAGTGCTGCAGCGGCGAATATTACTGTTGCTTATGATGCTGATCCAGTATCACTTGATCCGCATGAGCAACTTTCAGGTGGTACGCTGCAGATGTCCCATATGCTCTTTGATCCGCTTATTCGTTTCACTCAAGAAATGGATTTTGAACCCCGTTTAGCTTCAAAATGGGAACGTATTGATGCGACCACATTCCGTTTTAATCTGCGTAAAGGGGTTAAATTCCACTCTGGTAATACGATGACTGCGGACGATGTTATTTGGACATTTAATCGTCTAAAAAACTCGGCTGATTTTAAAGGCGTTTTCTCACCTTATGAGAAAATGATTAAAATTGATGATTACACTGTAGATATTAAGTCAATTGAACCTTACCCGTTAGTACTGCAAACGGCGACCTATATCTTCCCGATGGACAGAAAATTCTATTCCGGCGAAATGGACGGTAAAGATAAAAGTGAAATTTTAAAACATGGCGGTTCTTTTGCGTCAACGCACGTTTCAGGCACAGGCCCCTATACAATAACAACACGTGAACAGGGCATTAAAGTGGTCTTTGAACGTTTTGATGATTATTGGGATACAAAGTCTCCCGGTAATGTTGATAAACTGACACTAGTACCGATTAAAGAAGATGCAACACGTGTCGCCGCGCTTCTTTCCGGTGATGTTGATATGATCTATCCTGTTGCACCAAACGATCAGAAACGTGTTGCTGATACTGAAGGTCTTAAATTAACGACTGTTCCCGGTACTCGAATCATTACTTTCCAAATGAATCAGAAAAGTAATCCGGCGTTTAAAGATGTGCGCGTACGCCAAGCGATTGTCCATGCAATTAATAATGAGGGCATTGTTAAAAAGATCATGAAAGATTTTGCTACCACTGCTGGCCAACAAGGTCCTGATGGTTACGCCGGTTATGATGAAACCTTAGTGCCGCGTTTTGATGTGGCAAAAGCGAAGAAATTAATGGAAGAAGCGGGTTACTCTAAAGATAAACCCTTGCAGATTTCTATGATGGCGCCAAACAACCGTTATGTGAAGGATGCCCAGATTGCACAGGCAACTGCTGGCATGCTGGCTAAAATTTACATTAATGTAGATCTGAAAACACTGCCTAAAGCGCAATACTGGCCTGAATTTGATCTTTGTGCTGCGGATATGCTGATGATCGGTTGGCATTCAGATACAGAAGATTCAGCTAACTTCTCTGAATTCTTGACCATGACGCGCGATGCTGATGCGGGTAAAGGTGCTTATAACTGTGGGAATTACTCTAATCCAGAAGTTGACCGTTTAGTTAATGCTGCTAATGCTGAAACAGATCCTGCTAAACGTGGAGCTATGTTACAGAAAGTAGAACAAATACTGTATAAAGATGCGGCGTTTGTACCTCTTCATTGGCAGAACTTGGCATGGGGAGCAAAATCTAACCTTCAGATTGAACCCATAGTTAACTCCATGAACTTCCCATACTTCGGTGACCTTGTTGTCAAATAAAAAATTGTTAAATAATGAGTTGTTAAATAACGAGTTATTGAATAGGTAAGAAGTAGTTAAGTAACACTTAAAAAGGCCCTATTTATTTAGGGCCTTAGTCAATATCCAAACCACTTGAAGAGTCTAGTTCCTGAATCTTCAACTGATTTAGAATATACAAAAGAGATCGTTTTTTCATTAAGATTTTTATGGCGGAGACCTTAGTGCTCCGTTTAAACTTTTATTCTATTAATTAATTTGAGGTATAAGGAATGTTTACGTTTCTGATCAAGCGCCTTTTTCAGGCTCTGGTAGTGATGTTTGTGATCAGTTTGGTTGCCTTCTCTATTCAAGATAATCTGGGCGATCCGCTTCGTGAGTTAGTTGGCCAATCGGTCTCCGAGGAAGAAAGACAAATACTACGTGATGAATTAGGTCTTAATGATCCATTTCCTGTCAAATACACCCGTTTTATTGTAAACGCTGCGCATGGGGATTTAGGGACTTCTTATTTCTTTAAAAAGCCTGTTGTTGAAGTTATATTCGATAAACTTGAAGCAACCCTTGAGCTGGTTTTAGGGTCGGCATTGATTATTCTTTTTGTTGCCATACCGCTGGGGGTTTATTGTGCTATTCACCCTAAAAGTACATGGACAAAAGTGATTATGGCACTCAGCAGTTTGGGTATTTCTGTGCCAGTTTTTCTGACAGCCATTTTGCTGATGTATGTGTTTTCCATCGAGCTGCAGTGGCTGCCCTCCTATGGACGTGGTGATACGGTTAATGTTTTGGGCTGGGAGACCGGATATTTGAGCAAAGATGGTCTGTTACATCTTATTTTACCTTGTATTTCTTTAGCGTCGATCATGTTGCCGTTGTTTATCCGCTTAGTGCGTTCTGAGATGCTGGAAGCGCTTGGCTCTGAATATGTTAAATTCGCCATGGCGAAAGGGTTGGCGATGAATAAAGTTCATTACCAGCATGCTCTGAAAAATACTATGCTGCCGGTGCTGACCGTTGGTGGCGTGCAAATAGGGACTATGGTCGCTTATACCATTTTAACCGAGACGGTATTTCAATGGCCGGGAACCGGATTTTTATTTTTAGAAGCGATTAACCGTGTGGATACACCCTTGATCACGGCTTATGTTATCTTTGTCGGTTTAATCTTTGTGGTGACAAATACCATTGTAGATCTCTTATACGGTGTGGTTGATCCTACTGTCAATATAACCGGTAAAGGTGCTTAAATATGAATACTATTACTTCTTCTCATGTCCCTACCCGTTGGGAACGTTTAAAAAATTCAGATCTGATTTATTATTTTTTGAAAGACAAAATAGCAATGCTCAGTTTTTCTATCTTCCTGACTTTTTTGCTGATGTCCTTATTTGCGCCACTTATTGCCCCGACAGATCCCTATGATCTTACCAGCATCAGTCTGATGGATTCGGAACTGCCCCCTGCGTGGATGGCAGAGGGAGATACAAATTTTTTACTGGGAACCGATGATCAAGGTCGCGACATATTCTCCACCATACTTTACGGCTCACGCTTATCCTTAACCATTGGCTTTTTAGCCGTCGGCTTACAGCTTATATTAGGTATTGTGATTGGTCTTTCTTCTGGCTATTTTGGCGGACGTATTGACAGTTTCCTGATGCGTTTTGCCGATGTACAGCTGTCTTTCTCAACGCTGATGGTGGCGATTATTGTTTCGGCTATTTTTAAAGCGAGTTTTGGTAACGAATTTTACAGTGAATATGCGGTGATCATGCTGGTGGTGATCATAGGTATTGCTGAATGGCCGCAATATGCGCGCACCATTCGTGCTTCGGTACTGGCGGAAAAGGAAAAAGAATACGTAGAAGCTGCGCAGGTAATGGGATTTAAAGCAGGTCGAATAATGTTCAGACATATTTTACCAAACTGTCTGTCACCGATTCTGGTTATTTCTACGGTACAAGTTGCTAATGCTATTATGTCTGAAGCGGCATTATCATTTTTGGGCTTAGGTTTACCCGTTGACCAGCCTTCATTAGGTGCTTTGATCAGTATAGGTTTTAAATATATTTTCTCGGGTGCCTGGTGGATAACACTCTTCCCCGGTATTGTGCTGGTAACCTTGGTACTGGTTATTAACCTGTTGGGTGATTGGTTAAGGGATGTATTTAACCCGAAAATTTATAAAGGTTAAGTCTTTAGGGTTTTAAGGCTTTAGGGTTTTGGGGCTTTAATGCTTTAGGGCTTTAGGGCTTTAAGGCTTTAGGGTTTTAAGGCTTTAGGGCTTCAGCTTTCAAGCCTTCCTGCTTTCAGCGTTCACGCTTTCAGCCTTCCTGCTTTCAAGCCTTCCTGCTTTCAAGCCTTCCTGCTTTCAAGCCTTCACGCTTTCACGCTTTCACGCTTTCACGTTTTCACGCTTTCACGCTTTCACGCTTTCACGCTTTCACGCTTTCACGCTTTCACGCTTTCATGCTTTCAAGCCTTCCTGCTTTCATGCCTTCCTGCTTTCAAGCCTTCCTGCTTCCAAGCATTCCTGTTTTCGGCTTTCCCGTTTTTCAGATACAAAAAAGGCGCTGAATAGCGCCTTTTTGATTCACATCTTATTTAACTGAGAGCTTAATTAAGATTTTGCAAAATAGCATTAACCGATGCTTTTGCATCGCCAAATAACATTTCAGAGTTTTCTTTAAAAAACAATGGATTTTGCACACCTGCATAACCCGATGCCATTGAACGTTTAAAGACAACCACTTTTTCGGCTTCCCAAACGTGTAATACCGGCATACCTGAGATAGGCGTACCTGGCTCATTGGCGGCCGGGTTGACCGTATCATTTGCACCAATTACTAAGACTACATCAGTTTTAGCGAAATCGTCATTGATTTCATCCATTTCCAATACGATATCGTAGGGTACTTTTGCTTCTGCTAATAATACGTTCATATGACCAGGTAGACGCCCAGCAACCGGATGAATACCAAAACGCACTGTTTTACCTTTGCTGCGCAAGTATTTGGTTAATTCAGCAACGGGGTATTGTGCTTGTGCAACGGCCATACCGTAACCTGGAACAATCACCACATTTCTAGCTGCGGCTAGTGAATCTGCAACTTCTTGAGCACTTGTTTCAAAATGCTCACCCTGCTCTTCGTCGCTACTTTGTACCGTCACTTCGTTACCAAAGCCACCTAGGATAACGCTAATAAACGAACGGTTCATTGCTTTACACATAATGTAGGAAAGGATAGCACCTGAAGAGCCCACTAATGCACCGGTGATGATCAGCAGATCGTTGGAGAGCATGAAACCTGTTGCTGCTGCTGCCCAACCTGAATAGGAATTAAGCATAGACACAACCACTGGCATATCTGCACCACCGATTGAAGCTACTAAATGCCAACCGAATGCGAGAGCAATCAGGGTCATTATAATAAGGGCGGTTAAGCCTAAATCACTGCTTACAAAACCAACTAACAGGAAGGCGCTTGATGCCAGTACTGCAAGGTTAATCCAGTTTTTACCTGGTAGGTTCAGTGGTTTACTGTTAATTTTTCCACTCAATTTACCATAGGCAACAATTGAACCGGTGAATGTGACAGAGCCAATGAAGATACCTAAAAACACTTCAACGTCATGGATTGATTGCTCAATACCCGTCAGCAGTCCATGTTCTAAATAAGAGTTGAAACCGATAAATACGGCAGCCAGACCCACAAAACTATGCAGCACAGCGATCAGTTCCGGCATTGAAGTCATTTCGACTTTTAATGCTAAACGAACCCCGATTCCTGCGCCAATAGCCATTGCCACGGTAATGTACCCTATGCCTGCAACTTGTGCGCTGGCGATGGTTGCAATGATTGCAATGATCATTCCTATGATGCCAAAAGTGTTACCGCGCTTGGCACTCTCTTGACTACTTAAGCCGTTAAGGCTGGCAATAAAGAGGATAGCTGCAATGATATATGCAGCTGTAATTAATCCTTGAGACATGCTTATTTATCCTTTTGGAACATTTTCAACATACGCTGAGTAACGGTAAAGCCACCCACGATATTGATGGTGGCGATAAGTATTGCAATAGTCGACAGGATGGTTACAAAACCATTACCTTGACCTACTTGCAGTAGTGCACCGATGATGATGATTCCGCTGATTGCGTTGGTTACACTCATTAGTGGTGTATGCAGAGAATGAGCAACATTCCAAACCACGCCGTAACCGACAATACAGGCAAGTATAAAGACGGTGAAATGTGCTAGAAAGTTTGCCGGCGCGACGCTCGCAAGCCATCCAAATAAGACCGCCGCAACAACGGCTGAAATAGGTTTAACCCATTTTTTTTCAGCTTTTTTCTCAACAACGGGCGCTGATTTTGCGGTTTCAGCTTTAGGCGCAGGCGCAGCACTGACATTGATTGCCGGTGGTGGCCAAGAGATCTCACCCTCTTTAACAACGGTTGCACCGCGAATAACTTCATCTTCAAAATCAATATTGATAATGCCGTCTTTATCTTTACAAAGCAGCTTCATCAAGTTAACTAAATTGGTTGAATAAAGCTGGCTTGATTGCGTCGGTAAACGGCTGGGGAGATCCGTATAGCCAACTATTTTTACACCGTTATCGGTTAAAAAAACTTCATCTTTAACCGTGAGTGCTGCGTTACCGCCTGCTTGTGCTGCTAAATCGACAATCACACTACCGGCTTTCATCGATGCTATCATTTCTTTTGTCACAAGAAGCGGTGCCGGTTTACCTGGAATAAGTGCCGTTGTGATGATGATGTCAACGTCTTTAGCTTGTTCAGCCATCATTGCAGCTTGCGCTTTTTGATAACCTGCGCTCATCGTCTTAGCATAACCTGAAGTGCTGACCTCTGTTTCTTCCTCGTATTCAACTACTAAGAATTCGGCACCCATACTCTCAACTTGCTCTTTTACTTCAGGGCGAGTATCAAATGCGCGCACAATGGCACCTAAACTACCGGCGGTGCCTAATGCAGAAAGACCTGCAACACCCGCGCCTATAATCAGTATCTTAGCGGGTGGAACTTTACCTGCTGCGGTGATCTGTCCGGTGAAGAAACGGCCAAACTGATTAGCGGCTTCAATAACGGCACGGTAACCTGCGATATTTGCCATTGAGCTCAGTGCATCAAGTGCTTGTGCGCGGGAAGTACGTGGTACTGAATCCATGGCAATAACATTGATTTTCTTACTGGTTAATTTTTCAAGTAATTCAGGGTTTTGTGCTGGCCAGATAAAGCTGACTAGGGTCGCCCCTTCTTTCATTAAGCTGATTTCAGAATCGGTAGGCGCATTTACTTTGAAAATAATATCCGATTGCCATACTTGATCTTTATCAGTGCCAATTTCAGCACCGGAATTCTGGTAAGCTTGATCAGAAAAGCTAGCTGCTATTCCGGCGTTTGTTTCGACAAGAAAAGTAAAACCCTGCTTAATAAGCAACTCAACGGTATTAGGTGTTGCTGCTACGCGGTTTTCATTCTCTTGGATCTCTCTAGGTATACCTATCTGCATAGTAAGTCCATGATCGCTTGTTATTATGAATGGTCGATTTTACGTACAAAAAAAAGATCCAAATAGATCTGGATCATATTCAGTTTTTATTTGTACAGGCTTTTATGTAATTAATTAATTTAAAGATCTTGCTCTTTTTTTGTAGGCCTGCTGCGTTTTTTTTTGTCATAAGTACAACAAAAAAAAAGGGAACTCAAAGTGAGTTCTATACATTTTTTATTCTTCTAATATATGTGACTAGATCACATACTAGTGAAAAAATCTGTGTACGGCTACTATTTTTACTCTTTTAACTTCGCTTAACAGTACAATTATGTCACTTGATATAACATTTGGTTATATCAAGAAGAGTGATCTTGATCATATTTTAATACAGCGTACTTTGACGAGAGTATTGACGTTTGTAAATTCGTTTAAACATATTAAGTTGATTGCCAGTATCTATTAAACCTTAAAGCACTTGAACCTGCATCAGCAGATGGTCTGAATGAGTCGATTTCTTCTTAAATTTCCATAAAGGGTGGAGGGCAGTTAAAGGTAATACGTTGCTCAGTTGAAGGGTGGGTTAAGGTGATGCTTGCGGCGTGTAATGCAAGCCGCTGCGGTGATAATGTCTTACCAAATTGGGTTGAGTAGAATTCATCACCAACAATCGCGTGCCCAATCGCCTGCAGATGCACACGTAACTGATGGGTTCGTCCCGTTAAGGGCTTTAAACAAACTAGGGTGGTTAACTTTTCTCTTTTAACCACGGACCACTGTGTTTGTGAGCTTTTACCTTCTGCAAAATCAACAATTTGTCGTGGGCGGTTTTCCCAGTCACAACGAATGGGTAAATCAATTATTCCATTATCCTCTTTGAGGATACCTTCAACGCGTGCGTAGTAGGTCTTATCTATTACTTTTTGCTGGAATTGCCGTCCTATATGACTTTGTGCGGATTTTCGCATGGTTAAAATAAGCAGTCCAGAGGTTGCCATATCTAAGCGATGTACAACGGATGCATTTGGCCAGACACGTAAAATACGTAACGCCAAACTGTCACGGTTTTTTTTCGCGCGGCCAGGTACACTTAATAAGCCATAAGGTTTATTTAATACAACAATATCGTCATCCTGATGAAGGATATCTAAATAGGGTGTTGTTGGTGGATTGTAAACAAAATTTGGCATATGAGTATCTGCTTTAAATTTAAATTGGGCAAGCTTGAAATAAAGCTGTCAGCTGTCAGAAAACAGCCGTCAGCTTGTCTGGTTAGGATTGTGTTGAAACAATAAACCTGATGGCATCTAATTTTAATTGGGTTTGATCTAATATCTTCGCGAAGTTGCTTTGCTGATCCCGTAAGTATTGGATCTCTTCTTCGCGGATATTTGGATTGACCGCTTTTAATGCCTGCAGACGATCTTGTTCCTGCTCCAATGTCTGCTGCATATTCTGTTTTGCCTGAATAATAATATCAGCCATTAATTTTTGTGCTGTTGGCTGTGAGTCTTTAATCAATTGATGAATTAAAGGCTGTGAAGTATTGGCTACTTTACGACTGATATGGCGGTTAATGGGCGTTAACTGGCGATTAAAGCTATCAAATGTGACATTCTGTCCTAAATCTTTTGCATTTTTATCCAATAACAAACGAATAGGGGTTGTTGGTAAGAAACGCTTTAATTGTGCATTTTCTGTATTGATTGTTTCAACTACATAGATTAACTCTAGAAATGTTGTCGCAGCAGGTAATGAATTGTTCTTTAAAATTGCCACCGCCGTAGTACCGGTATCGGAGCTTAAGATCATCTCCATACCGCCACTTACCATGGGATGCTCCCAGGTTAAATACTGTACATCATCACGACTTAATGCAGTTTTTCTGTTAAAGGTGATGGTTGCCCCTTCTTCGGGTAACCCCGGAAAATCGCTAGTTAGCATATGCTCAGTAGGGCGGATAGCTAAACAGTGATTACCCCGGTCTTCCTGCTGTACACCCACGACATCAAAGAGCTGCAAAGCAAACTGGGTGAAATCTGGTTTTTGATCGATTTCCAAAATATCATCAAGCAAATCACTGTTATGCAGAATACCACTGGAGTTGATTTCTAATAATTTGTCACGGCCTTGTTCAAGCTGCTTTTTAAGCTTGTCATTATGAGCACGTGTCAGCTTAATAAGTTTATCGACTTCATCATTATCGTTTTCGCCCGTTGCCAGTAAATTAATTAAATCTTCTTTAACTAACTCGAAAACAGTGTGGCCCGTTGGCGTTGTCTGGGTGAAGGCCTGCAGACCTTGTTCGTACCAATTTTGCAAGTGTTCCTGTGATGTTCCCTTTAAATAAGGGGTATAGATTTGAATATCGCAACGTTGTCCTATTCTGTCTAAACGACCAATACGCTGCTCAAGCAGATCCGGGTTGATTGGCAGATCAAATAATACTAGGTGATGGGCAAATTGGAAGTTACGTCCTTCTGAGCCAATTTCAGAACAAATCATTACCTGTGCACCGTCTTCGGTTTGTGCAAAATAGGCTGCTGCTTTATCACGTTCAATTAATGATAAACCTTCATGGAAAACAGCCGCTTTAATTGCTTCACGCGTACGCAATGCCTCTTCAAGTGCCAATGCGGTTTCAGCTTGTGCGGCAATAATTAAGATCTTTTCGCCTTTTAACTGCTGAATAAGATCAATTAACCAATTTATGCGCGGATCAAATAAACACCAGGAATTACTTTCACCTCCTTCAAAGGCCTGATAAATCTGTTCAGGATAAAGCGCTCGAAAGGCTTGCTCTTGAACTGTGCCTGAAGGCAACATTTTAGATACTTTAATAGCGGTTTTATATTGTTCGGGCAAAGGCAGAGCAATTGTTTTTAAATGACGTTTTGGAAAGCCTTGAATAGCTGAACGGGTATTACGGAATAATAAACGCCCGGTGCCGTGCCTGTCTAACAAGTTACTGATCAATTCATGCTGTGCAGACTGGCGTTCGTCATTTTCAAGTGAAATGTCATCAATGATATTAAACTGTGGCTGCACATCCTGTTCGCTGAGCAGTTCTGTAATACTGTTCTTCGATTCATTGGATAATTGATTGTTGTCCAGCAGTTCATTAATCGCTGTCACAACGGGTTTATAACCCTCTTCTTCTTCGATAAATTTTTGATAATCAAAGAAACGATTTGGATCTAATAAACGCAAACGTGCAAAATGACTTTCATGACCCAGTTGTTCTGGTGTTGCTGTCAGCAATAAAATACCGGGAATACTTTTTGATAATGCTTCCACAACCTGATAGTCGCGACTGGGTTTTTCCTTATCCCAAATAAGGTGGTGCGCTTCGTCTACAATCAGTAAATCCCAATCGGCTTCTAATGCATTTTCGAAATGGGCTCTTTTACGTAATAAATTAATACTGCACAGGACTAATTGTTCAGTTTCAAAGGGGTTAATCGAATCAAGATAAGCTTCATTACAACGTGAATCATCAAAAATACTAAAATGTAAATTAAAACGGCGCATCATTTCCACTAACCACTGATGCTGTAAATTTTCAGGTAAAACAATCAATATACGTTTAGCACGACCGGTCACTAATTGCTGGTGGATAATTAAACCCGCTTCAATAGTTTTACCAAGGCCCACTTCATCGGCTAATAAAACACGTGGTGCATGACGTTTACCGACTTCTTCTGCGATATAAAACTGATGGGGAATAAGATCTACCCGTGGGCCTAATAAACCACGCAGTTTAGATTTTTGTTGTTGGTGTTGATTGGTTAAAGATTTATAACGCAGCACAAAACGATCAAATTTATCAATCTGACCGGCAAACATTTTATCCTGCGGTTTATTAAACTTGATGAAATTATTTAGGAAGGTTTCTCTTAATTCGCTTGCTGAACCATCATCTACCCGTGTCCCGATATAGGTTATTAAGTTGTCCTGTTCAACGACTTCACTGACCAATAATTTCGAGTCGTCATGGCTAAGAATTTCATCCCCGACATTAAAACGAACACGTGTGATAGGCGCTTCTTCAATAGCATACAAACGCTGCTCACCTGACGCTGCGAATAACACTGTCAACATACGCCCCTCTAAGGCGACAATGGTGCCTAATCCTAATTCGGATTCTGTATCACTAATCCAACGCTGACCTAAAGAAAATATCATAAAATACCACTCAAAATAAAACTAAAACAAGAAGGGGCGCTATGTTACCTAAATCACCTTGGCAGGTGCTAGTGATAAATTAATAAAAACAGGGATTGTTTGAAACTCTCATATGAATGAAGAAATATTGGGCATTGTTTAACAGTTGTTTAACAAATAAGCAGTCAGAACTTTGTTACAAATAAACCCTTGCCAACGTGATCAAAATCCCTATAATGCGCCCCACGGAAACGGGAAAGACGCAAGTCAAACTGGTTACCTAGAACGACAG
>JBLHWW010000079.1:0-17023 GCA_047629075.1 Psychromonas sp.
ACTTTTGCGCGTAACCCGGCTAAGGTTGTTTTAATAGCAGTCGGATGATGAGCAAAATCATCATAAACAGTAATACTGTTAACCTTGCCTTTAACTTCCATTCGGCGTTTGATATTTTTAAATTCAATGAGTGCTTCGATCGAAATTTCCGGTGTAACACCAACGTGGCGCGCAGCAGCTATCGCAGCAAGTGCATTATTCACATTATGATCGCCCATCAATGACCAAGTCACTTGGCCTTGTTTATGCTGATTTAGATAGACGTCAAAAATTGAAGCATCTTCTTTGATTTTTTTGCAAGACCAGTTTTTACCAAAATATTCAACCTCGCTCCAACATCCCATTTGCTTAACAGACATTAATGCTTGATCCTGATCCGGTATAAAAATACGCCCCGTTGCGGGTACAGTACGAACTAAATGATGAAATTGTTTTTTAATCGCATTCAAATCTTCAAAAATATCTGCATGGTCAAACTCTAAGTTATTTAAGACCAGCGTTCGGGGATGGTAGTGAACAAATTTGGAACGTTTATCAAAAAAAGCACTGTCGTACTCATCTGCCTCTATCACAAAAAATGGTGTTTCACCTAACCTGGCTGATAGACCAAAGTTTTCAGGTACGCCACCAATTAAAAATCCAGGTTTCATCTTGGCATATTCTAAAATCCAAGCCAGCATACTGGCGGTGGAGGTTTTACCGTGAGTACCGGCAACAGCTAATACCCAACGGTCTTTTAGAACATGCTCCAATAACCACTGCGGTCCTGAAATATAAGGAATTTGTTTATCAAGTACCGCTTCTACGCAAGGATTTCCACGACTCATTGCATTGCCAATAACCACAAGATCAGGATTGGAATCTAATTGACCAGGATCAAAACCTTGAATTAATTCGATCCCCTGCTCTTCTAATTGTATGCTCATTGGAGGATAAACATTTTTATCTGATCCTGTCACTTTATAGCCCAAGGATTTAGCGAGAATAGCAACTCCCCCCATAAATGTGCCACAAATGCCAAGAATATGAATATGCATAAAACCTCAATAGAAAAGATAAGAAAGTGTATTTAAGTGTTAACCCTAAATTACCTGAACATGAAAGATAAGAAAGTGTATTTAAATGTTAACCCTAAATTACCTGAACATGAAAAATAAAAAAGTATATTTAAGTGTTAACCCTAAATTACCTGAACATGAAAGATAAGAAAGTGTATTTAAGTGTTAAACCTAAATTACCTGAACATGAAAGATAAGAAAGTGTATTTACCTGTTATACCTGAATCTTTAATCATCGCCAATAAAAAAGGCGAACACCTTCGAATGTTCGCCCTTATAGTATTCAAAATAATATTCAAAATTTTAGATAAATTGGCTGTGGACTATTTATCGCATTATTAATGCAAAGCAGACGATTTCGACATTTATAAAAAAAGGAAGCCGCAGCTTCCTTTTTTTGAGTCAATGACCGCAGCCATTACTTTATCTTTTGCAAATCAAGATATTATTCAGCTGTTGTTTTTTCAGCAGCTTCTTTGATGCTTAAGCGCACACGGCCCTGGCGATCAACTTCTAATACTTTAACTTTCACTTCTTGACCTTCTTTAAGGTGATCAGAAACTTTCTGTACACGCTCTTCACAAATTTGCGAGATATGTACCAGACCATCTTTGCCAGGAAGGATATTAACAAACGCACCGAAATCAGCTAAACGTACAACTTTTCCTGTGTAGATAGTACCTACTTCAACTTCAGCTGTGAGTGCTTTAATGCGGTTAATTGCATCATCAGCTTGTTCGCCGGAGGTAGCTGCAATTTTAACAGTACCGTCATCTTCGATTTCAATTGTAGTACCAGTTTCTTCACATAGAGAGCGGATGACAGCGCCGCCCTTACCAATAACATCACGGATTTTATCAGTGCTGATTTTGATAGTATGAATACGTGGTGCGAATTGAGAAATATCAGCGCGACCTTGTGGCAGTGCTTGGTCCATTACGGTCAAAATGTGCAAACGTGCAGCTTTTGCCTGGTTTAAAGCAATCTGCATGATTTCACGCGTGATGCCTTCAATTTTGATGTCCATCTGTAGTGCAGTAATACCTGCTGTAGTACCAGCAACTTTAAAGTCCATATCACCAAGATGATCTTCATCACCTAGGATATCAGAAAGAACAACAAACTCTTCGCCTTCTTTGACAAGACCCATCGCGATTCCCGCAACAGAAGCTTTAAGAGGAACACCTGCATCCATCAATGCCAGAGATGCACCACAAACAGAAGCCATAGAAGATGAACCATTTGATTCAGTGATTTCTGATACAACACGTACTGTATACGGAAATTCTTCAAGTGAAGGCATAACAGCCAAAACGCCACGTTTAGCAAGACGGCCATGGCCAATCTCACGACGTTTAGGAGAGCCAACAAAGCCAGTTTCGCCTACACAGTATGGGGGGAAGTTGTAATGTAATAAGAAGTTATCTTTCTTCTCACCCATTATGCTGTCGATGATTTGCGCATCACGCTGTGTACCAAGCGTAGCTGTCACTAATGCTTGAGTTTCACCACGAGTAAACAATGCACTACCGTGAGTACGCGGTAATACACCGGTACGGACATCTAATGCACGAATGCTTTCAGGATCTCGACCATCGATACGAGGCTCACCTTTAATGATGCGCGTACGTACAACTGTTTTTTCTAAATCGTGTAAGTATTCACTGACTTGCTTAGCTTCTAATGTTTCGTCAGACGCTAATAATTTTTCTTTAACTTCAGAGGTGATAGCTTTAATAGCATCGTAACGTTCGCCTTTATCGCCGATCTGGTAAGCTTGTTCAAAACGCGCTTGTGCTTCAGTAGCAATCGCTGCATCTAGTGCTTCATTACGTGCAGGAGCAGACCAGTCCCATGCCGGACGAGCAACATCGCTGGCGAATTCTTTAATTGACTCAACAACCACTTGTTGCTGATCGTGACCAAATACAACCGCACCAAGCATAACATCTTCGCTTAGGATAGCAGCTTCAGATTCAACCATTAAGACTGCGTTATCTGTACCAGATACAACAAGGTTAAGATCACTTGTTTCTAGTTCAGTTTTAGTCGGATTAAGCAGGTATTCACCTTCTTTATAACCAACACGCGCACAACCAATAGGCCCCTTGAAAGGCATACCTGAGATAGAAAGCGCCGCAGATGTAGCAATCATTGCCACAATATCTGGGTTAACTTCAGGGTTAATTGATACAACAGTTGCAATCACTTGTACTTCGTTTTTGAAACCCGCTGGGAATAGAGGACGAACTGGACGGTCAATAAGACGTGCAATCAGTGTTTCGTCTTCGCTTGGACGGCCTTCACGTTTGAAGAAACCACCGGGGATTTTACCCGCAGCATAGGTTTTTTCCTGGTAATTTACCGTAAGTGGGAAGAAATCACGCACTTGATCATCGGCATTTTTACCAACAACAGAAACGAATACACAGGTATCGTCCATACTACACATTACAGCAGCAGTTGCCTGACGAGCCATTACGCCCGTTTCTAGAGTGACAGTATGTTCGCCATACTGAAAACTTTTAACAATAGGAGTCATTTTTTTTCCTTTAATAAATTTATATTCTTGTGCTTTTTATCGCGCCGACAGTATACGTCAACGATTGCATATTAAACATTTTTTAATCTGCAGAAACAAAAAAAGAGCCATGAGGCTCTTTTTTTAAATTATGTTTAAGCCGAAATTAACGACGTAGACCTAATTCAGTGATTAATGCTGTGTAAGCAGCAACATCTTTACGCTTTAAGTAGTCAAGTAATTTACGACGCTGACTTACCATGCGCAGTAGACCACGACGGCTGTGGTGATCATGGATGTGCTCTTTAAAGTGACCTTGGAGGTGGTCAATTTGTGCTGTGTATAAAGCAACCTGTACTTCTGAAGAACCAGTATCGCCTTCTGAACGACCAAATTTAGCTACAATCCCAGCTTTCTGTTCTGCACTTAGTGACATAACATACTCCGATATTTTATGGTTATGTGTATAACCGATTTAAATTGTTACCGCCGATCACTAATTCAGCGGCAAAGTGAACGGCGAATTTTACGGAGGATTGAAGCATTAAGCAATACCTATTCGCCGTAAATTTTATTTAAAATGATTATCCGCCTAATAATAATTTATCGTCGTCTAACTCTGCACCATCGGTGCGCGCTTGAGCAAATAGATTGAGTAGATCTTTAACTTGGTAATTAGCACGCTCTGCGCTGGCCAAATCAAAAATAATCTTACCTTCATGAAGCATGATAGTACGCGATCCATGATCTAAAGCCTGACGCATAGAATGGGTCACCATCATCACCGTTAATTGTTTTTCTTTAATTATTTGTGATGAGATATCCAAAATTAAGGCGGCCGTTTTTGGATCCAACGCGGCGGTATGTTCATCCAGTAGTAAAATGCTGCTTGGCTGTAATGCCGACATCAGTAAGCTAACGGATTGCCGTTGTCCGCCCGACAACAGGCCCATTTCGCTATCCAGACGATCTTCCAGGCCGAGATTTAATCGACTTAACTGCTCCTTAAACACCTTGCGTAATTTATTGTTTAAAGCAAACGCCAGTGTCCCACGCTTTCCACGCCCATAGGCAAGTGACATATTCTCTTCAACGGTTAAGTTACCACAGGTTCCCGCTAAGGGATCTTGAAAAACACGGGCAATATCCTTAGTACGGCGAGTTGCAGGCAACTTAGTTACATCGCGATCATCAAAATAAATTTTACCTTGAGTTGATTTTATATCACCGGCAATGGTATTGAGTAAGGTAGATTTTCCCGCACCATTAGAGCCTATCACAGTCACAAACTCACCCGACGGGATAGTAAGATCAATCCCCTGTAATGCGAGTTTTTCTGTTGGTAAACCACTATTAAAGGTGACGTGTAAGTTTTCACAACGGATCATATTTGCTCCTTGATGGCGCGTTTTGCTTTCCATTCATTACGTAATTTAGGAAACACTAATGCAAGAGCCACCAATACAGCGGTGATCAAGTTTAAATCTGAGGCTTGAAAACCTAAAAAATCCGCATTCAAAGCCATTGATACGGCAAAACGATATAAAATAGAACCGACAATACAGCTCATTACAATGACCAGCATCGAACGACTCGCCAATAGAGATTCACCGATAATAACAGCCGCTAAACCTACCACTATAGTGCCTATGCCCATGGTTGAATCGGCAAAACCATTAGTTTGTGCAAACAGCGCGCCAGCAAGTCCGACCAAACCGTTAGACAGTGCTAAACCGACATAGACTTTCTCAGTCACGACTATACCGTTAGCTTGCGCCATGCGTTTATTAGAGCCGACCGAGCGCATCGCCAAACCGTATTGAGTGCGTAAAAACCAAGCGACCAACAATCCGCCAACAATAGCGCAGACAGCTACAAAGATAACCTTCATATACATGTCCGGCAAACCTAAGCCTTCGAAAGGTGAAAGGACAGTTGGCTCCATAATTAAAGCAACATTAGGTTTCCCCATCACCCGCAAGTTGATGGTATACAGAGCAGTCATGGTCAGTATGCTGGCCAGTAAATGCAAAATATTAAAACGCAGATTTAACCATGCGGTAACTAAACCGGCGCAAGATGCCGCAAGCGTTCCTAACAAGGTTGCTAAATACGGGTTTTGGCCTGTAACAATTAAAGTCGCCGCAACAGCAGCGCCAAGTGTGAAGCTACCATCAACCGTAAGGTCTGGAAAATCTAAAATCCGAAAAGTAAGATAGACCCCGATAGCAACTAAGCCATAGATAAGGCCGATTTCTAATGTGCCTAAAAAAGCATAAAGTGACATATTAATAACTACTTATTATTTAATGATTTGGGTTGCTCGTCGAAGCACATCTGCAGGCACTTTTACGCCCATTTTAGCGGCCATACTAGTGTTAACAAAAAGGTTGGTTCCCTTGGCCATTTTCACGTCAATATTCCCAGGTTTTTCGCCTTTTAAAATACGTACCACGATATCACCGGTTTGACGACCTAGATCGCCATAATCATAACCAACGGCAGCCACAGCACCACGTTCAACCGAACCTGTATCAGCAGCAAAAACCGGGACTTGAGCATCTATTCCGACTTTTACAACCGCCTCAAAAGCACTAATAATAGTATTGTCTGTCGGGCAGTAAATAGCATCGACTTTACCTATCAGTTGCTTGCTAGCAATCATTACATCGGATGATTTAGGCGCAGGAGATTCAACAATAGTAATCCCCATCTCGTCAGCGGCTTCTTTTAAGGCATCCACTATTGCGACCGAGTTAGCTTCACCCGGATTATACGGCACACCGACTGTTTTTAGATTAGGAATAAATTCTTTAATCAAAGCAAGGTGTTGTTTCACGTTGACCATATCTGATAAGCCAGTGACATTGCCACCAGGTTGAATTAAGCTCTGTACAAGCTTGGCACCAATAGGATCTGTTACAGCGGAAAACACCACTGGAACACCTCGACTCGCGCTCACTGCAGCTTGTGCTGAAGGTGTCGCAATAGCCACAATAACATCGGGTGCATCACCGACCATTTTACGTGCAATTTGAGCCGCGATAGCGGGTTGCCCTTGCGCGCTCTCATAGGTAAATTTCAGTTGATCACCGGTGTAACCATTTTCATTAAGAACTTCTTTAATACCATCACGAACAGCATCAAGTGCAGGGTGTTCGACAATCGCAGTAGTCGCAACATAAACGGGTTTAGCGTACAAACTAGTACACAAAACAACTGTTGATAATGCGATTGCTTTTAATACCGAATTTAGATTCATATTATGATCCTTTGTAATAAATTTACTATTATTATACTTTCATAGTAAAACGACTGATGGGTACTAAGAGATTCTATTTCTTAGATAACAGTTAACTTTATCAGCAAAACTCAATAAAGTAAAAATACTATTTCTAAAATGTATTAGCGATAACTTTGTTCCTCGCTAGACAACTTTTCGAGTGGTGGTATCGACATTTTACAGGGGAAGTGACGGCTTAAAATAACCATTAACAATGGTAATTTTTTAGATCATTGCCTTACATTAGGCTTTGCAGAGTAGACTGTAGTGCCGGATAATTTAGATTAGATTGATTGGTTAAAACCAGAATAAACATTTAAGTGCTCACATTAAAAACAGCTGTAAACACTAAATTTATGGTTTTAAGTAGGTATTTCCACTTTTTATGCAGTTAACTATTTCACTTCTGTTGTTATCAGTTATCACGCAGGGCTGCTGTACAATTTCAGTTGTATAGCAGGTAATTATGGCCTATCTTCAGATTGCTATTACAGCTCTAATTCCAAGGCTATGTTTGTACAACCTTTCTCGCAACTAAGGCCGCTTTTCCCTAACAGCGAAACACTTAATTTAAAAGGTTGTTGGCAGGTTGGACAAAGCACAGTATCACCTCTGCCTATTTTTTTTATAATATTACGCTGCTCATTAAATGAATCAGCTGCATTTTTGTTGATCTGAGAAAAGTCTAATTTGGTCATGATTTTTATCTCGCTCTGACAGTTACGAGCTTCGAGTCAATAGCGACGAAGTTCGCAGCTAGCCGCTCGCGACTCTCAGCTTTCTTTTACTTACAAGTTAGCTAAACGGGTTGGAGCAATTAAACCTGCCTCGTTCATTTTACCAACACCAATAAAAGTATGCGCCTCACCAACGGTGATCCTAAGAATGGTATTATCAGGTGCACCAAAAACTTGTACCGGTTGACCATGCAGGACATATTCGCCCATCTCATTCGAAATATTAACTTCCGGATATTTTTTTACCGCACTGTCCATATCAAGTAACAGCGGATCTAATAAATCATAGGGGCTAACATCAGACTCTTTTGCTTGCTCAATCAATGCTTCTAGTTGTTCGATAGTGACCATTTTATCGTATGGATAATCGGCAACCTGCGTACGGCGTAACACTGACACATGGGCACCACAGCCTAACAATTCACCAAGATCATCAACGATAGTACGGATATAAGTCCCTTTACTAACGTGAATATCTAACTCTACTTCATTACCTTCAAAGCGTAATTGGTTGATTTCATAGACAGTAATCGGTCGTGCTTCACGCTCAATAGTAATACCTTCACGTGCATATTTATAAAGGGGCTGGCCTTTATGTTTTAATGCAGAAAACATCGACGGTACCTGCATAATATCACCGCGGAAAGTGTTCAGGGCCTGATCGAGCTGCACTTGAGTAACAACAACCGGACGCTCACTAACGACATCACCCTGTGAATCACTAGTGGTTGTCCGTACACCTAAGGTTGCAGTGACGATATAACGTTTATCGGAATCGAGCAAAAACTGAGAAAATTTGGTCGCTTCACCTAAACAAACGGGCAGCATTCCCGTAGCAAGTGGATCTAACGCACCCGTATGCCCCGCTTTATTAGCAAAGAAAATACGCTTAACACGTTGTAATGCATGGTTTGAGCTGATGTCTGTGGGTTTATCCAATAAAATAATACCGTTTATTGAACGCCCCTTTCCCCGTCTTGCCATTAGTCCTCGTCCTCTTCCGTTCTACCTGACGCAGCTAATTTAGTCTGATCAACTTTTACCGCTCCGCTCACTAGTTCTGAAATACGCAAACCTTCGGTAAGTGTACTGTCAAATGTAAAGCGAACCTCAGGCACAATACGTAAACGCATCGCCTTACCTAATAAGCGGCGAATATATCCCGCTGCCGCGTTCAATCCATCAAGAGACTCATCATTAGTTTGGTCACCAACGGTTAAAAAGGTAACAAATACTTTTGCGTAAGCAAGATCTCGAGTGACATCTACGCCGGAGATGGTAACCATTCCAATGCGCGGATCCTTAACTTCCTGCTGTAATATACGCGCAAGTTCTTTTTGAATCTGCTGAGATACTCGGGAAGTTCGGCTGTATTCTTTTGCCATTTATTACTCCTTCATCAGCACGCTGATGATTATTCGTTAGAAATAAGAATGGAGGCCTTAGGCCTCCATTCTTTACGTTAAGGCCGCTTTGAGATTATAACGTTCTTTTAATCTCAATAGTTTCAAATACTTCTATTTGATCGCCAACACGTACATCATTATAGTTCTTAACACCGATACCACATTCCATGCCATTACGCACTTCGCTTAAGTCATCTCTAAAACGACGTAAAGACTCAAGTACACCTTCATAAATCACTATATTCTCACGTAAAACACGGATTGGATTATTACGTTTGATGGTACCTTCAGTCACCATACAACCGGCAATTGCGCCAATTTTAGGAGATTTAAAGACTTCACGAACGTCTGCAATACCAGTGATTTCCTGTCTATATTCAGGTGCTAATAAACCACTCATTGCTGCACGTACTTCATCAATTAGACCATAAATGATGCTGTAGTAGTGAAGGTCAACGCCCTCGTTCTCGATAAGTTTACGAGCAGATGCATCCGCACGTACGTTAAAGCCGATAACAATTGCACCGGAAGCAGAAGCTAAAGAAGCATCTGTTTCAGTAATACCACCAACACCACGACCGATGATATTAACTTTAACTTCATCCGTTGATAGTTTGTGTAATGATTCGCAGATAGCTTCTAGTGAACCTTGAACATCCGCTTTAAGCACGATATTCAATTCTGAAACTTCACCCGCTTCCATATTGGCAAACATGTTATCAAGTTTCGCTTTTTGTTGACGAGCGAGTTTGATATCACGGAATTTACCCTGACGATATAAAGCAACTTCACGCGCTTTTTTCTCATCTTTAACAACAGTTGCTTCATCACCTGCCATTGGCACACCCGATAGACCTAATACTTCTACAGGGATAGATGGGCCAGCAACTTCAATAGGTTGACCATTCTCATCACGCATGGCACGAACACGACCGTATTCAAGACCACATAGAAGAATATCGCCAAGCTTCAATTCACCGTGCTGCACAAGGATGGAAGCAACCGGACCGCGACCTTTATCAAGACGAGATTCGATGACTACACCTGCTGCAGGACCTTTTGCCACTGCTGACAAATCTAACATTTCAGATTGTAGAAGAATACTTTCTAGTAGTCCATCAACACCGGTACCCTCTTTCGCCGAAACGTAAGTGAAAATGTTCTCGCCACCCCATTCTTCAGAAATGATATTGTGCTGAGAAAGTTCACTTTTAACCCGGTCGAAATCGGCGCCTTCTTTATCGATTTTGTTGACAGCAACAATCAGCGGAACTTTAGCAGCTTTAGCATGTTGAATTGCTTCAATTGTTTGCGGCATAACACCATCATCGGCAGCGACGACTAATACAACGATATCCGTCGCCTTAGCACCACGAGAACGCATTGACGTAAAGGCAGCATGTCCTGGCGTGTCTAAAAAGGAGATCATTCCTTTATCAGTTTCTACATGGTAGGCACCGATATGCTGGGTGATACCACCCGCTTCTCCGTCAGCCACTTTGGCGCGACGAATGTAATCAAGTAATGACGTTTTACCGTGATCAACGTGACCCATGATAGTGACAACAGGTGCGCGAGAAGTTCGGTCGCCGCCTTGTTGTTGCGCCTCAGCCATTACCGCTTCTTCTAACTCATTTTCTTTGGTTAGAATAACTTTGTGGCCCATCTCTTCAGCAACAATAGTTGCTGTTTCCTGGTCGATGACCTGGTTAATGGTGGCCATAGCCCCCATTTTCATCATCGCTTTAATAACTTCAGTCGCTTTAACTGCCATTTTATTAGCAAGTTCAGCAACCGTAATAGTTTCACCGATTCTCACATTTCGCTCTACGGGAGCAGCTGGTTTTTCAAATGCCTGTTGTAAAGCCGAAGGTGTGGATGGACGTTGTTTTTTACCGCGACGTGAACGGCGACCTTGAAATTTTTCTTCTACAGGTGCTTTTTTCTTCTTCTTGCGACGAGAAGGTCCTTCGGCTTTAGAGTCTAGGACATCTTCCGCTGCTTGCGCTTCTTTTGATGAGGTTATATGGTAATCCCCACCTTCCGCTGCTTTTTTACGTGTCACTTCTTCTTCAGCCCAGCGTGCAGAATTTTCTTCAACGAGTTTTTTCGCCTCTGCTGCTTGCTGCGCAGTTTCTTTCTCAGCTTTTACCGATGCTTCCTGCTCCGCTTTTTTCAATAATGCAGCAGATTCTTTTTCTGACGCTATTTGCTCTGCTGTTTTTTCAGATTTAACGGCTGTCTGTTTTTCTTTATTAGCAGCAGCTGCTTTTTTAGCTTTTTCGTCAGCTTCTTTTTTAGCAACTAGCTTTGCTGCTTGTGCTTGTTCAACGAGTAATTTTTTAGCTTCAATTTCTGCTTGCAATTTAGCATCTTCAGCTTGTTGATCTGCTAACTCAGCTGCTTGAGTTTCTTGAGTTTCTTGATTTTCGCTGTCGCTGCGTTTCACATAAGTACGTTTCTTACGCACTTCAACTTGTACGGCTTTAGCCTGTCCTGTAGAACCTTTTACATTTAGCGTGCTTTTGGTCTTACGTTGCAAAGTCATTTTGGTTTTCGATTCACCACCATGTTGCTTTTGCAAAAAGGAAGTTAACGTTTGTTTTTCTGTTAGGCTCACCTTATCTGATGCTGTTTTTTTGATACCGGCATCCGCGAACTGTTTAACTAAAACTTCTTCTGATTTATTTAAATCTTTGGCTAGATCTTTAAGTGACATATCTGACATTATTATTTCTCCTATCTGATGCTTATTCAGCGTCTTCACTGAACCAACAGATGTTACGAGCAGCCATGATCAGCTCCCCTGCTTTTGCTTCGTTTAGTTCTTCAATTTCAAGTAAATCATCAACAGCCTGCTCGGCAAGATTTTCAAGGGTAATAATACCTTTACTTGCTAGCACATAGGCTAAATGACCCTCTAAACCCTCAAGCGCTAGAAGATCATCTGCTGGTTTTGTATCTTCTAGGCTCTCTTCATCTACCAGTGCTTTAGTGGCTAAAAAGTCTTTCGCACGAGCACGTAACTCTCCAATAAGCGCTTCATCTAAGCCCTCTATTTCTAATAATTCATTCAGAGGTACATAAGCGATTTCTTCTAATGAACTGAAGCCCTCTTCCACTAAAACAGCAGCGAACTCTTCATCAATCTCAAGTGCTTCAGTAAAGACACTGATCGCGCTCGCAGCCTCAGCTTGATGTTTTTCACGCAATTGCACTACGGTCATGACATTAAGTTCCCAGCCCGTAAGCTGAGATGCCAGACGTACATTTTGACCATTGCGCCCGATAGCTTGTGCTAAATTATCTTCTTCAACAGCAATATCCATACTGTTAGAGTCTTCGTCAACCACAACGGAGACAACATCGGCAGGTGACATTGCGTTAATGGCATATTGCGCAGGATTTTCATCCCACAAAATAATATCAACACGCTCGCCACCTAATTCGCTTGAAACAGCTTGTACACGTGCACCACGCATACCAACACAAGCACCAACGGGGTCGATACGTTTATCATTTGATTTCACAGCAATTTTTGCACGCGAACCAGGATCTCGGGCAGCACCCATAAGATCAATCATCTCTTCTGCAATTTCAGGCACTTCCAATCGGAAAAGCTCAATCAGCATTTCTGGTTGGGTACGGGTCACGAAAAGTTGTGCGCCTCGCGCCTCAGGTCGTACTGCAAATAAAAGGCCACGCAGACGGTCGCCCGGACGGAAATTTTCACGGGGTAACATTTCATCACGGAAGATAACGGCTTCAGCATTACCACCTAAGTCCAATAAAATATTATCGCGGTTCATACGCTTAACAATACCGGTGATTAGCTCGCCTTCTTGCTCGGCGTACTGCGCTACAACTTGAGCACGTTCTGCTTCGCGTACTTTTTGTACGATCACTTGTTTAGCAGTTTGTGTGGTGATCCGATCAAATGTTACCGACTCAATTTCATCTTCAATATAGTCACCAACTTTAATCTCCGGCGTTTCATATTCAGCCGCCTCAAAAGTCATTTCTTTACACGGGTTTTCCATCTTAGCATTGGGCTCAAGCACTAACCAACGACGAAAAGTATCAAATTGACCCGTTTCACGGTCTATCTCAACACGCACTTCTATATCATTTTCGTATTTCTTTTTAGTTGCGATCGCTAGTGCGCTTTCTAAAGCTTGAAAAATAGCTTCGCGCGGAAGTCCTTTTTCATTAGAGACCGCCTCTACTACAAGTAAAATTTCTTTATTCATCTGTAATCGCCTTAATTATCAAATTTTGGAACAATATTCGCCTTTTGAATATTGCTCAATGAAAAACGCTCTTCTCTGCCTTCTACTTTGAGACAAATAATTTCATCTTCGGCAGAAACAATGACACCTTTCCACCTACGACGGTTTTGAATCGGCATTCTTAATTGTATTTTCACCTCTTCTCCGGCAAAAATTTGATAATGCTCCGCTTTAAATAGCGGACGATTCATACCTGGAGATGAAACTTCAAGCGTATATTCATTGGTAATGGGATCTTCTACATCCATAATTGCGCTAACCTGCCGACTTACCGCGGCACAGTCATCCACCAAAATACCTTCATCTTGATCAATATAAACACGCAGGGTTGAATGTTTACCTGCTCTAATATACTCAACACCTACTAATTCATAACCTAGATCTTCAACACTTGGTGCTAACATCTCAGTTAGACGTTCTTCTAAACTTGCCAAACTTATCCCCTTTCAGAAACAAAAAAAGGGCATACAGCCCTAATTAATTAACAACTTATGTTTATTAAAAACAAACATAAATTGTCACTTCACGATACAAGAAATTAAATTTCCACTTCGTAAATAACAAAAAAGCCCCAATAAATTGGAGCTTCATTCATTTTGTTCAATAAATTGAACAAGATATTGTCATTAGAAATACAATATCGAATGTAATTTTAGGGTTTACCTAAAATATTGCCTATCTTCACAAAGCAAAATAATATTTGTTGATAATTAAATTTTGTTCTGCCTGTGTTTAGGTGGTTTATTATAACCAAACCGTTATTTATAAGCAATCACTTTACACTGTTCACAAACCACTTAAATAGTTTGAGTAACTAATTGGTGCGGATAGAGAGACTTGAACTCTCACGACCTAAGTCATAGCCCCCTCAAGGCTACGTGTCTACCAATTCCACCATATCCGCTTATTTTTTATTCTGGAATATCACCCGAAGTGTCTTTTTCAACAGGGACATCAATAACATTTTCAATTTCAAGATTTGAGAATTCTTGGTCTGCAGTCACTTTATTTGTTGAAAGGTTACCTAACACTAAGCTTAAACCAAAAAACACGACAGCCAGTATAGCCGTTGTGCGAGTCATAAAATTACTCGCACCACTTGCGCCAAATACTGTATTTGAAGAGCCAGAGCCAAATGAAGCCCCCATTCCCGCGCCCTTACCTTGTTGAATCAATACAAATCCAATTAAGATTATTGCAACAATTAAATAAACAACTAACAGTATCTCATACATAAAAACATACCTAATTTCACTATAAAAACATCATTGAGCTCGTTCGCAGAAGCGGTCGAATATTACCGAAAAGAGTGACTAATCACAAGAGAATAAAGAGACTATTTTCTAATTTTAAACGGGTCAACGTTTGACCGCTTAAAATTCAGACAAAGTCACTCAATTTCAGTATTGGATTTTTGAGTCGCTTACTTTACTAAATCTTAACTTTATCAGCAATTGATTTCGCATAACTGCGCACTACTTTTTCACTTTCATCCGCTTCAACCATAATACGAAATACTGGTTCAGTACCGGATTTTCGCAGCAAAACACGTCCTTTATCACCGAGTAAAGTTTCAATACGTTTTACTTCAGCAAGGACATCATTATCCTGTAAGGGATCGATTTTATTATCAAAACCTAAATTGAGTAAAATCTGCGGGTATTTTTTTATGCCCTGGCGCAATTCATATAATTTCATGCGACTACTTTGCATCGCACTGATGACTTGTAATCCAGACACAATACCATCACCCGTTGACAGATATTCAGAACATATTATATGACCTGAATTTTCAGCACCGATGCTCCAGTTATTCTTAATCATCAGTTCCATTACATAGCGGTCGCCCACATCAGAACGTTCAAAGGGAATACCTAATGTTTTCAGTGCCTGTTCCAGCCCTAAGTTAGACATTTTAGTCCCAACAGCGCCGCCCTTTAAAGTGCCAGAGCGTAATTTATCACGGGCAATGATGTACAGCAGCTCATCACCATCCAAAACGTATCCCGTATGGTCAACCATCATCACCCGGTCACCATCGCCATCAAAGGCAATACCAAAGTCCGCGTTTTCTTTAACCACCCGCTCAGAAATGGCCTGCATGCTGGTTGCACCACAGTTTAAATTAATATTCAGGCCATCGGGTTCAACCCCCATCGCTATCACATCAGCACCCAGTTCACTAATCACCAGAGGCGCAATATGATAAGTGGCGCCATTAGCACAATCAACAACCACTTTTAACCCTTTTAGGTCATATTTTGAAGGAAATGTACTTTTACAAAACTCAATGTAGCGTCCCGCGGCATCTTCAATTCGGTATGCTTTACCTAATTCACTTGACTCAACACATTTTAATTCTTTATCAATTTCAGCTTCGATTTCCAGTTCAATCTCTTCTGACAATTTAGTACCTTGAGCGGAAAAAAATTTAATACCATTATCATAATATGGATTGTGCGAGGCACTGATAACGATGCCTGCGGTGGCACGAAAGGTCTGAGTTAAATAGGCAATGGCGGGTGTTGGCATGGGCCCGACCAATACCGGGCGTAAGCCTGCTGCGGCAAGCCCGGCCTCTAAAGCGGCTTCTAACATATATCCAGAAATGCGCGGATCTTTACCGATCAGCACTTTTTTTGAACCCGATTTAGCAAGAACCCGCCCTGCGGCCCAACCAAGTTTTAAAGTAAATTCAGGTGTAATTAAAGAAGCACCCACTTTGCCGCGAATGCCATCGGTACCAAAATATTTTTTTTCCATAGTGATCTCATTGTCTTAACAGATTTATTTTTTAAAAGAGTTTAATGTTTGTAATACCTTAATAACATCAACGGTTTCTTCTACATCATGCACACGAATAATTTGTGAACCCTGCTGCAGAGCAATTAAAGCCCCGGCAAGACTGCCCGCTAGACGATGATTTATATCACGATTGAGCAGCTGCCCAAACATGGATTTTCGGGAGAGGCCGGTTAAAATAGGATAATCTAACTTCACAAATTGATGGATTGCAGCAAGCAATTCATAATTGTCGTCAAGTTGCTTACCAAAACCAAAGCCTAAATCTAAAATAATGTTTTCTTTTTTGATGCCGGCATTAATACAAATTTCAGCACGTTGTAATAAAAAAATTTTTACGTCTTCAATCACATTTTCATATTCAGGGGCGCTTTGCATGCTTCTTGGCTGACCCTGCATATGCATCAAGCACACCGGCACATTAGCTTTAAGCGCAACCTCCAGCGCATTATCTTCGCGCAGTGCGCGAACATCATTAATCAGATCGGCACCGGCATTAACCGCTTCTTGCATCACCTTAGCTTTACTTGTATCAATCGAAATCCAGCAATCAAAATGCTGATTTATTCTTTCAATGACCGGTATAACACGATCCAATTCTTGTTGTTCACTAACCTCAAAAGCCCCTGGGCGCGTCGATTCACCCCCAATGTCCAAAATACTGGCACCCTGTTCAAGCATTCTTTGAGCTTGCTTAAGGGCATTATCAATATTCGAAAAACGGCCTCCATCGGAGAAAGAATCCGGCGTTACATTTAAAATCCCCATTACCTTCGGCTCTTTTAAGTCAAGAATTTTACTGCCGCTTATTAACTGCATAATGCTCCATTATACCCAAAAAAAAACCTAAGCAAGCTTAGGTTTTTTACTGATGATTTATAAAATAAATCAGCTTCGATTAGTCTTTATCTTTTTCGTCCTCGGACG
>JBLHWW010000080.1:0-16980 GCA_047629075.1 Psychromonas sp.
CTAGATATGACAAGTTGGCTAGAAATTATGCCAGTATGGTATCACTGGCATTTATGATGATGTGGTTACCGATGTATTGTTGAATGAATTTTATACAGCAAAGATCAACACGCCCTAGTAAGTGGTGAAGTCACGCACATCTTTTTGCCGTCTTTGGTGTTTATATGGAAACACCGCAACTTTCATCATGTCTTAGCGAGTGCAAATGGTAATTTGTTGTTACCGAGCGATTTTATCTAAGGGTTATTTATAAAGAATGAATTATCAGGACCGTTTTCATCAATTACTAAACTATATAGATGCCAACTTGGATGAGGAGCTAAGCGTGGATAAATTAAGCGCTATTGCTTGTTTATCCAAATATCATTTCCACAGACAGTTTTCATCACTCTTTGGCATAACCGCATTTGCTTATATTAGACAGGCAAGAATGAAACGTGCCTCATACCAATTGGCTTTTAAGAAAGAGATGCGGATTATTGATATTGCCGTTGCCAATGGCTATGAAAGTTCAGAAGCGTTTTCTCGCGCTTTTAGTCAGTCTATTGGCCAGAATCCATCCCAGTTTAGAGATCAGCCACAATGGACTCCGTGGAATAAAAAATACTTACAATTCAAAAAGTTAAGAATTCTTCGCATGAAATCCGATAAATGTGTGCAGCACGTTGAAGTTATAAATTTTAGGGAAATTAAAGTCGCCGCCATAGAACACCTTGGCCCCCTCGAATTGCTTGGCAATACGATTAACTTATTTATTAACTGGCGTAAAAATAATAACTTATCAGCGAAGGTAAGTAGAACATTTAACATTGCTTATGATGATCCCGCAGTGACCGAACCCGAAAAATACCGCTGTGATATATGTGCGTCGGTGAAATCGGATGTACAACAAAACAACCATGGTGTCATAACAAAGACCATACCTGCTGGGCGTTGTGCGCTTATTCGCCATGTAGGATCTGACGATACAATTAGTGAAACTATCGCTTACTTATATTCACAATGGCTTGCGCAAAGTAAAGAAGAGTTACGTGATTACCCACTGTTTTTCGAAAGGGTCAGTTTTTTTCCTGATGTTGCAGAGACGGAAGTCATTACCGACATTTATCTCCCCTTGAAGTAGCGATACGTTAGCTTGGATATAAGTAAATACGAAAATAATTAAAGGAATGATGATGAAATTAAGTTCTATTATGATGAGTTTTATGGTGATTTTGCCGCTATTTTCTCTAGTTACACAATCACATGCAAATCAATTGGCTCAACCACAGGTGAAGTTCTTTTCACTTAAAGAGATAAAAAGTGCTGAGAAAAAAGAGTTAAGTTCATTGGAGTTTATACGAGCGAGTGATGATACCTCTTTGGCGTTTCGCGCTTATATTCCGCCGCAAGCTAAGGCAATTTTGATTTTTTATCATGGTGCTGGTGCACATAGCGGACTTTCCTATAACCACATTGGTGTGGGGTTGCGAGACAAATTTAACATTGCCGTGTATATGCCCGATTTAAGGGGGCATGGAAGTTCAGGTGGCGCTCGAGGTGATGCGCCAAGTGAAGAACAAGTTTGGTCTGATATTAGCACCATTGTTAAGCATGTCCGTGTTCAGCATCCAAACCTCCCTCTCTTTTTAGGCGGACATTCAGGGGGAGCAGGTCTTGCGCTTAATTATTCTAGTTGGGAGCAAAGATCGCCTATTGATGGATATGTATTTGTTGCACCATATTTTGGCTTTCGTTCTGAAACCAACCACGATAAAGATAAAAATGGCGGATATGAATTTGCGACAGTAAGCGTTTCATCTTTTCTGATCAACAGTATGAGTGGAGGGCTATTTTTAGGTCATTCAAAAGCGGTTAAATTCAACTATCTCGTAAGCATTTTAGAAAAAAACCCAGAAATAGTGCCCTTTAATACGGTCAACATGTCTAAATCAGTAACACCTTATTCCCCAGATACGCAATTATCAGAATTACAACGGTTTGGATTATGGATTGGAGACAAAGATGAAGCGTTTGATCCTGTGAAAGTAACTAGATTTGCAAAAGAGAATAGCAATATAAAAGCTGATAAGGAAATAATAACAATTGAGGGGGCGAATCACTTTTCTATAATTTTAGCAGCATCTAAGTTCATTGGTTCATGGATAACCCGTACTATCAGGTAACTCAAAGATCATCACGGTGGTCGGTTTGGCCTTGAGTAAAAATCCGCACGCTCGCTTTTTCCCGAAAGCGAGCGTAGTAGTGACCAAGTGAAATCGGCCACTTCTTTGTTGCTCTAACTAGCTTTGGGGCACAAACTACTTTAGCTTCTTTTCTGTAATATCAATTTTAACAACCTATATTAGCTTATATGCCACTTTTTTGGTGTGGCAGTATTAGTGCTTAATTGATTATAGTGTGAGATTTATTTTAACGTGATGATTTAAACAATAATAGCTGGACAGCCAGTGCGCCAAGATAAATCGGTATTAGATTCGAGGTGCAATCCCTCAGTTCGGTAAGGTTAGCGAACCGCCGAAAGCGGGAGTCATGGGCTTTGTACCGTAAGGTGCTGAGTTAAGCGTTGACAAGGGAAGCCGAGTATTGAGCTGCGAAATAATAATTAAGAGTGCTGACCTTGTTGGCTGATAGGGAAGATAATATGATAAATAGACACAAAACCTACCAGGTATCCGCTCGTCATTTATCCGCTCTTCGCAGTCATATACCTTGTGCATATGGTGATGTCTTCTACACGGAACTCGGGAGATCCAACTCGTTGTTTGTTAAAAAAATTTACTGGGAAGCTTAATTAGCGTAGCCGATAAATATAACGGATTGGAAGTCAGAAAAATTCATAGTAGTGAACAAGCCTGTGAACAAAACCGTGATGAGAATTGCTGGAGCGAAGGGATTTGACAAAGAGAAGGTCATTCAACAGGAGTAAGACCGTGACACAGAGCATGGAAGGATCACTACCTCGTTTGGACCAACTAGTGGAAATGGCAAAACACAACAAAACACAACAAAACACAACAAAACACTGCAATTCAATAACCTGCTTCATCATCTTAACTTAGCGATGCTTACTAAGGCGTTCTATCATCTTAATAAACGCGCAGCCCGAGGTGTTGATAATATGGGATGGTATGACTATCAAACAGAGGCGAAAAAGCAGTTAGTGGCATTACAACAATGGATTCAATCTGGACGATATAAAGCTTAAGCCGTTAAACGGATCTGGATCCCTAAAAGCAATGGTGAGGAGCGCTCGATAGGTGTAACAGCGATTGAAGATAAAATTGTCCAATAAGCAGTTGTTTGGTTATTAGAGCCAATTTATGAATCTGATTTTCTTGGATTCAGTTACGGTTTTCGTCTAAAACGCAATCAACAGCAAGCACTTGATGTGGTGTATATGGTAATAACGGCGAACAAAGTCAATTGGATTTTAGATGCAGATCTGAAAGGGTTTTCGATGCAATCGATCACCAATGGATGATTAAATTCTTAAACTTGAGAATTACAGATAAACGTGTTCTTCGGCTCATCCAAGGTTGCCTGAGTGCAGGAGTCGTTGATGGAGATAAGAAGCATAAGTCGTTTGTGGGGACACCTCAAGGTGGTGCTATTTCACCACTCTTGGCCAAGATCTACTTACATTATGCGTTGGATTTGTGGGTAGACCAATGGCGTAAACGTCATGCTCGCGGTGAAATCCATATTGTTCGTTACGCCGATCACTTTGTTATTGAATTACAATATCAAAGTGATGGCTTTCGAATAAAAGAGGCAATACAAGCGAGATTAGCAACGTTTAAACTGAGGCTTAATGAGAGTAAAGCATACCTGCTAGAATTCGGTTGTTTCGCCAAACAAAATAGGCAACAGAGAAAGCAAAGTAAACCAGAAACATTTGATTTCTGGGGGGGGACACACATATTTTTTCTTAACGTAGAAACGATGCAGGATTTCAGCTAATGCGACTATCCATTAAGAAAAGGCTTAAAGCTAAACTTCTGTATATTAAAGAAAAGTTAGTGACAACGTGGCATAAATCAATTTTTGAAGTTGGAAATTGGCTTAAACGCGCATTAACAGATTACTTTAATTACTTTGCTGTACCCGGAAATAAATCCAGCCTTCATATAATGAGAACAGAGGTTTGTAAACTCGGGATTAAAAAATTGCGCAGACGTAGTCAAAAAGGAAGTAACTTCAACTGGCAGCGAGTGACAAAATTAATTAGGATATTTATCCCTCATACAAGATTATGACATCCCTATCTATCACAACGTTTCACCCTTTGACTCAATGTAGGAGCCGTATGCGTTAGTAGCGCACGTACAAATCTGTGCTGGAGGCCTGTTTTTATCTAAGTATATGATAAATAGTGGTTTATATCGATTCTAATTGACTAAATATTAATCCATTTCTATATTTTATTCAGGCACTGTTTTAAATGATTAGGAGCTCACTATGACACAATCTCGTGCAACACAGGTTTCCCTGGTTGATACGCCTTACTTTATGAATAGCATCCCTGTTATTCACTTCTTCAAAGCCAGCTGAAGCTGTTCAAATTTACTGCCTAAAAATTTGTCATTGTATTTCCCGTTGTGTACGGCGTGCTTTTTTATGCGGCAAGGATAAACTCAGCGGGCAAAGCTTTGAGTATCGCAGACAATGGATAGTTGAACGCCTCGCGTTTTTAACCTCTATTTTTAACTTCCATTTTTAATATTGATACCTGCGCTTATACCATTACCTCTCATCACTATCATTTGGTCTTGCATGTTAATGAACTAGATAATAGTGAGTTAAGCGATCAAGAAGTTTGTCTACGTTGGAACAGTCTTTATTCAATGCCAACATTAGTGAGCCGATGGTAAGCAGGAGCTGGGTTATCCGAGGAGGAGTTATTGATGGTAAAAACGGTAATTGATAAATGGCGAGAAAGGCTAATGGATACCTCCTGGTTGATGCGCAGCATTAATGAATTTATAGCCCGTAAAGCGAACAAAGAAGCTAATTGCGCCGGTCGATTTTATTCGCTGCCATCGATGGCGCTCACCCTTCGGGCCAGCTGAAGCTGTACCAATATTTTCCCAAAATATTGGTGGGAGGGGCGCTTTAAATCGCAGGCTTTATTAGATGAAAATGCGTTGCTTACCTGCATGGCTTACATTGATTTAAACCCAATACGCGCGAAAATTGCTAAAGGCATTGATAATGCTCAAGTTAAAGGTATTCGTACAGTTATTGGCGAGGTATTATGTTTTCCGCATAGCACCCAGCCATTACATTGTTTGCATGGTTAACAAATAATTAGCGAAGGTGTTAAGTATACTCTTCACAGCAATCTTTTGTGTAGCTTAGAAATTAATATTTAGTGCTTTTAGACAACTCATTTATTTTAAATAGTTATATCGCGTCGATCCATCAATTTTCTCGTGTTAAACGGTTATAGACAGTAATGAAGGTTATAATCACAACTGACTATCAGCCTTTACGGCAGCCATCTCGGCTGAGGTTTTTTCTCTTTAAGGGAAAGCGATAGCTGGTTAAATAAAGGCTGAGTGGAAAGGATGGAAAAAGTGAAAAATGAAGATCATAACTGGACTATTTGTCCGGCATGTCAGGGACGCGGCAAAAAAAGTAAGGGGCTGCGCAAGAAAGTGAGACTGCGCTACCGGAGAGAACTAGAGCAATTTGAAAAAAACAACAACGAAGGGACGGCGCCGGTTCTTCCTAAGGGTCACCTCGATACATGCTTGAACTGCAAAGGGTCGGGGTTGATTCATGCAGCTCTGCCTCCCTTAGCTGATCAAGAAAACTACCCGCAGCTTGCCATTATTGGCGGCGGAATAGGTGGGGTGGCTCTTGCTGTAGCTTGTCTGCACCGCGGAATTCCTTTTACGCTTTATGAACGCGATAGCGGCTTCGAGACACGATCCCAGGGCTACGGACTTACTCTGCAACAAGCGAGTAGAGCGATTCAGGGATTGGGAATTGTCTCCTTAGAAGCGGGCGTAATTTCAACTCGGCACGTGGTTCATACCACTGAAGGAAAAGTGATCGGCGAATGGGGAATAAGAAACTGGGGGAAACCTGATGCGCAAACGTCACCAAAACGCACCAATGTGCATATCGCCAGACAGTCGCTGCGCTTAGCGCTGCTTCGGCAGCTAGGAGGGCATGATGCGGTGCAGTGGGGGCACCGGTTGGTTGATTTTAAAGAATGCACAGGCGAAGGTGTGGATTTGAGCTTTCAAGTCGCGGGTCAGATCAAACGCGCCAAAGCGGATCTTGTGGTGGGGGCGGATGGAATTCGCAGCTCGGTGCGCAGGTTGTTGATTGGTGAGGAGGCTTCCCCATTATGTTATTTAGGTTGTATTGTGATTTTGGGAATTTGTCCCTTGGAGGCGATAGAAGACTGCGAAGGTTTTGATCGTTCTTTGCTCGACTCGGCTACGGTATTTCAAACAGCCAACGGTAATGAGCGGATCTATATGATGCCCTATGCGTCAAACTCGGTGATGTGGCAGCTTAGCTTTCCAATGTCAGAGAAACAGGCTAAGGCTTTGAGTGCTCGAGGAACTCAAGCACTCAAGAGCGAGGCCTGTCGTCGATGTCAGTGGCACTATCCTATTCCGCAGATTTTAGCGGCGACGCGGGAAGATCAGATTTCGGGTTATCCCGTTTATGATCGCGCCCCGCACGACGCGGAATTGTTGGCCAGCGGTGCTAAAGTGACTTTGATTGGAGATGCGGCTCACCCGATGAGTCCCTTCAAAGGACAGGGAGCGAATCAAGCTCTGCTCGATGCGCTCGCGCTGGCTCGAGAGATAAAAAAAGAATGTCGGCCCTTATCTCAATGGAGAAAAGCAGGGATAAGGAAAAGCGTGTTAACTGAGTTTGAAGCTGAAATGTTGCAGCGCAGCGCGACCAAAGTGAAGGATTCAGCAGAGGCTGCACAGTTTCTGCATTCAGCAGTGGTGCTTCATGAAGGCAATGAACCGAGAGGGCGGTGCCTAAAGAACAAAGCAACATAGAATCACGGTTAAGCGAAATAATTATGCTTAGCCAGATTATTAAATTTACTTAATTCTTATCAATAAAAAAGACTTTGCTGCTCATTTCTTTGTGTGGTTGTTAGTATGATAAATTTGTTGTTCGAGGGTAAGCGACTTAGATTTACAGCTGGGATTGGGTCAAGCCCCTTAGAAAGAGTGCACTATTAATCCGTAGAGAGAGAGTCATTAATGATCCTTTTATCGAGGGGCGCTGGCGCCATACTTTTGGGCAAAGACTGCTGATTATCCCCCTATTTATTACTTAGGTGCCGTGTTTGTGGGCAGCAAACAGCGCAAAAAAGATTAAATACTGATACTTACTTTCAGCGCTTAATCTCCTGTGCTTTTTTAGCTATTATCTTAATTTTTAAGGTGTTTTTAGTTAACTGAATATGTATTAATCCGGCTAATAGACCCCACAGCGTAGAGCCGATACCTAAGAGAGTGACCCCGGACATTGTGAGAAGAAATGTAAGCAAAGCGGATTCTCGAAATTTTTCTTTTTCAAAAGCCGTTTGCAGGCATATCTGCAATGTCCCGAATAAAGCAAGCCCTGCTAATATGTCTGTGATTACACTGGGTAAAAACAGGAAGATATCAACTAAGGTTGTTGCAAAAACGCCTGCAATAAGATAAAAAATACCCGCCCATATTGCCGCTCGGTATCGTACTGTTTTATTAGGGTCTACTTCTTCATTCATACAGATAGCGGCTGAAATTGCAGCTAGGTTGACACTAAAACCACCGAAGGGTGCCACTAACAGATTTGCTAGTCCTGTACCTATTAAGAGCGGCTTGACGGGGGGCTCGTATTGATAACTTCTGATCATGACAATACCCGGTAAATTCTGTGAGAGCATAGTGATCACATAGAGTGGAATGCTAAGATTAATCATTGCCCAGAGATCAAACTCCGGTGTCACCCACGATGGCTGCGCAACGGAGAGTATAATGTCCTGATTTGTGAATAGGCCAGTCATGACTGCGCAGATAATACCGGCAGTCAGTAAGAGCACCATTGAATAACGAGGGAAAAAACGTTTACCGATAAAAAAACTGGCAAACATAGTTAAAAATATGATCGGGTTGTCCATCAATGGAGTAAAGGCTTTCAGGCAAAATGGCAGTAGAATGGCGCCCAGCATTGCCGTTGCTAATTGAGCAGGTATCTTTTCTAAGATTCGGCTTAGTGGCGTTATCAGTCCGGTTAATATAATTAAGACTGCAGAGACAACAAAAGCGCCAATAACTACAGGTAACCCGTATTGAGTGGCTCCACTGACCAGTATGACAGCGCCCGGTGTTGACCATGCGGTTAAAATTGGCGCTTTATAAAACCACGAAAAAATAATAGTGGTAAGTCCGGTGGCGATACCAAGGGTCAGCAGCCAACTGCCAATTTGCGGAGATGATGCGCCAGCCGAGGTAGCTGCTTGAATTATAATAAAAACAGAGCTGCTGTAGCCGACCAAAACAGCACTAAAGCCGGCAAATAAGTGACTGATATTGAATGTTCTTTTTATCATTTACCGCTCCAAAGACAAGTGCTACAATTGTGCGTTATTGCGCACAAAATTGAGCGTATTATTGTGCGCTATAGCGCACAAAAAAGGAAGGGTCATGAATAAATTAATTTTTAAATCACATATCGCCAAGCATTTGAAGTCGCTGCGCAACAAGAAAAAGCTCAGCTTAGATGCCGTAGCTAAAGCGACGGGCGTGTCTAAAGCTATGTTAGGACAGATTGAGCGGGAAGAATCGAGTCCGACTATTTCTACGCTATGGAAAATTTCAAGTGGTTTAGAAAGCTCTTTCTCTGCTTTTTTTGCTGATGAGCCGCAGTTATGCTCGAGCGAAAAAATCTTTCCAAATGATCCTAATATGAAGATTAAAACGTTGTTTCCTTTTAAGGTTGATGCCGGGTTAGAGGTGTTTGAAATCACATTGACCGGGCATCACAAGCAAATGTCATCTGCCCATGGAGCTCGGGTGATTGAGCATATACATGTGTTAGAAGGTCAATTAAGCATCTATTTTGAGGGTCAATGGCATTCGCTAATGAGTGGTGAGAGTATGCGATTTTTTAGTGATCAAGCACACGGTTATCAAGCAATATCAGAAACCGCTATTTTTCAGAATATTGTATGTTATCAGTAATAAACTTATACACTTCTGATTAATGGGCGAGGGCAAGGTAATTGTTTGCACTGATGACCAGATGATCTTCTATCTCATTAATGAAAAAAGTCAGTGACTTCTCTTTAGAGAGTGAAAAAAATTGCCATTAATAGGTACATGAGGAGCCTGTGATGCCGTTGTCAATAAGAGGCTATCAGTACTAGTATTCACCCCATGCTGATTAATGACTAGACTGCCATAGCGGGCTCAATTGTATGGTTTTAAAGCTTGACATAATAATCATCTCTCTTGATTTAAATTCATATTTTATTAAACTAGAACCGTTGTTCCTTGATGTTGAGAAGACTATAAATCGATCGTTCAGTTGACTTGTAACTGTTAATTTAAATGCGTCCTGTGCTGTTTACATAGAATAAGGGTGCTTCGCTCCTTATACCAAAGGCATTAATAAAGTGATCCGATTTACTATTGGAAATTTATCATAAATTTAATGGCGGTCTTATTTGAACGCCAACTAGCACCAACCATGACAACAAACCCATAGCTCGTAAGGTGCATAGTATGCACTCTACCGATAACACCCTATCAAATACATTAATAAAGTAATTAAATTTACTATTCACAATCATTTCGATGGCTTTGTAAGCGTATTTTTTCCTTTGAAACAACTGATCATAAATTTAATGCTTTTGGTATTATGCCTTGCTCAGAACGCTTTTATATGGAATGAAATTTGTACTTCAAAGTTCAGCAAACCTTAATGGATTTGATATCAGATTATGACATTTTAAACTATTCTTACCTTCTTTTTCCCGAAATCAGCCAGATGCTTTATCTTTATTCAGGTTAATTTAGCGTTTACTTGGGGGCGTCTGATAATAATTATCTATGATAAATAGACGGATTTTGAGCGGTCGTTGCAATGTTATCCTTTTATAAAAGTTGGTTATTAGGCAAGTTGGCGGCATGCTCTGTTCTAAAATAATTGCTTTTAAAAGTAATTTTGAGAGCTTTTTTTATGCGAATTTTATAAACATGATTTTGCTGATGACAAGGAATCCAATGCTGCTCTCCCAGGCTATCCCTAATCTTCCTGTTGTAGTTGATGAGGGTTTAATTTAGATATTGAAAATTAGTGAAGAAAATGCAGTAACTCTCTATCACCTCTCATTTTATTGTTTTTTTTTAATAGCCTTTTAGTTTGCACCAACCTATAGTGGCCAGATTTATAAGTACTTAATAGAGGTCGTGTACATGAAATCAATACTCAACCAAAAAAATGACATTTTAGATCAAATTTTCTCTCAATTAAAACGTTATTTTTCTGAACCGGAACAACAAACGGTAGAACAATTTATTCAAACTATTTTCCGTGATGTGGCGATCGCCGATTTAACACCAATACCATTAACTGATCTGACCGGACTGACGGGGTCATTATGGCGAGAAACGGCTAAATGGAAAGGTAGCCAAGCAAAAGTACGTGTTTTTAACCCCGATGTTGAGCAAGATGAATGGAAATCTACCCATACGGTATTGACTGTATTATGCCGTAATACTCCCTTTGTGATTGATACCCTAAAACTTGTCCTTAATGAGCAAAATATTAAATTACATCGTGTTTATTATGGTGAAATGTCCAGCATACGGGACAAAAATGGGAAATTAATCTCTTTCGATGAAGCAAACTTAAATGAATTATTACTCTATTTTGAAATTGACCACACCAGTTCAAAAAAAGAACGCGATCAAATTTCAGCTAAAATACAAACTGCATTAGAAAATGTGGCGCTGGTGGGAGATGATTTTGCAGCATTAAAAAATACGATGACAGAAGCTATCGAAATCAGTAAAACGGATAATCTAAAAGAACATATTGATAACTTAAAAGAACAGCAAACCTATTTACTATGGATGTTGAAAGATCATTTTACTTTTCTCGGTTGTGATCAATTTAATGTTGAAAATGGAAAGATTAATGTCATTGAGGGGAGCCAGTTAGGTTTATTGAAACGCCCTGATTTTATGACTAAAGCCCACGACTTTGAATCGTTTTCAATACTTAATGAGATGACGTTTATCCATTTTAGTAAAGCCTCACAACGTGCGATGGTTCACCGCAGAGCTTTTCCAGACGTTATTTATATCAAACGTTTTAATGCAGCAGGGGAGCTGATTTCTGGTTTTCGTTTTGTGGGCTTATATACCTCTTCCGTTTACAGTGGTACGCCAACTGAGATACCCGTAATACGTGATAAATTAGCGAATATGTTAAAACAATCGCCTTATAGTAAGGGGGGGCATTATTATAAAGAATTATCACAAATATTATATACCTACCCGATTGAAGATTTACTGTTATGTGCTGAAACTGGCTTGTTACAAAATGCCACCGAAATCTTACATGCTCAAGAGCGCAAAGAATTAAAATTATTTTTACGTATGGACGGTAATAATCAATTTGTGGTGGCCATCTTATATGTTCCTCGTGATGTTTATAATACTAAGGTAAGACTGGATTTTGAAGAGTTAATCTGTCGTACCCTGGAAGTCACAGACCGTGATTTTCAAACCTACTTAAGCGAATCAAATTTAGCACGTTTACGTTTGGTATTACGCTTAAAAGCCCCGCTTGAATATCCGTTAGAAGTGCAGGCCATACAGGATCGCATGAAACAGTTAACTAAGCTCTGGAGCGAGGGGTTACAAGAATCTTTAGTTGAAAATTTTGGCGAGGAACGTGGCATAAAACTGGTTAAAAAATACCAGTCTTCATTTTCAACAAGTTACAAAGATAGTTTTAGTGCTCGCGTTGCAGTATCGGATATTGAGCGCATTGAATCCGTTTATGCAGATAAAGAACGGTCGATGGCATTACGTTTTTATCGTTCTCTGGATCCTAATGGCAGTCAGTTAAAATTAAAACTTTTCCACCAGGATGGTGCTTTATTGTTATCGGATCTTATCCCGATTCTGGAAAATCTCGGGCTTAAAGTGGCGGAAGAATACCCTTATAAAGTGACCCCGAATAGAGAACATTCATTCTGGGTATATGATTTCACCTTAATTTATTCACGGGTTACTGATTTTAATCCAGATGCTTATCATGATGTTTTTGTTGATACATTTTTATCTGTCTGGTATGGAAGAGCCGAAAATGACTCTTTTAATAAACTGGTTTTGAGGACTGGATTAACGTGGCGTGATATTGCGATGTTGCGTGCTTATGCCAAATATTTAAAACAGATACGTTTTGGTTTTAGTCAATCTGCAATAGCAAAAACAATGTTAGACCATAGCAAGTTAGTCATCGAGTTGGTGCAACTCTTTAAGTTACGCTTTGACCCAAGCAACGAAATTAATTTAGAAAAGCAGAAAAAATTAGAAGAAAAAATTCTAACCTCATTAAATGATGTGACTAATCTTAATGAAGACCGTGTATTAAGGCAGTATGTTGAACTTATCATGGCCACTATTCGGACCAATTATTTCCAGAAAAGTGAAGGGGAAAACCAACCTTATATCAGTTTTAAATTTGACCATGCTAAATTATCTGAGATTCCATTACCGCGTTTAAATGTTGAAATTTTTGTTTATTCACCGCGTGTAGAAGGTGTGCATTTACGCGGCGGCAAAGTTGCCCGTGGTGGTTTACGTTGGTCTGATCGTCGTGAAGATTACCGTACTGAAGTATTAGGATTAGTGAAAGCACAGCAGGTTAAAAATGCGGTGATTGTTCCGGTAGGTGCTAAAGGCGGTTTTGTCGCTAAAAAACTCAGCCCTTCGATGGACAGAGATAGTTTTATGAAGGAGGGGATTAGCAGCTACAAATTGTTTGTTAGTGCATTACTTGATCTGAGCGATAATCTTGATCAAGGCCGGGTAATACCCCCCGTTGATGTGGTTCGCTATGACGAAGATGATACCTATCTTGTTGTGGCAGCTGATAAAGGTACAGCTACTTTTTCTGATTTTGCCAATGAACTCGCGGTGGCAAGAAATTTCTGGCTAAATGATGCATTCGCCTCTGGCGGTAGCCATGGTTACGACCATAAGGTCATGGGTATTACTGCGCGTGGTGCATGGATTAGTGTACAGCGTCACTTTCGTGAACTGGGTGTTAATGTACAAAAGGATCCTATCAGTGTGATCGGCATTGGTGATATGGCGGGTGATGTATTTGGCAATGGTATGCTAAGTTCACAATCGATACGCTTGGTTGCTGCCTTTAATCACCTGCATATATTTATTGATCCGAATCCAACCGATCAAGCGGCATGTTTTACGGAGCGAAAACGCTTATATGACACCCCGAAAACGGGTTGGAATGATTATGATAAAGCCTTAATTTCTGCAGGAGGCGGGATTTTTGAACGTCGGGCTAAGTCAATAAACGTTTCTCCTGAAATGGCTAAACGCTTTGATATTCAAAAACAGAAAGTAACACCTAATGAACTGATCTCGCTACTATTAAAAGCGCAAGTTGATCTGATTTGGAATGGTGGTATAGGTACCTACATAAAATCTAGCAGCCAAAGTCATGCTGATGTCGGTGACAAAGCCAATGATGTGTTACGTGTTAATGCAAAACAACTGCGCTGTCGTGTGCTGGGTGAAGGTGGAAATTTAGGTGTAACACAATCCGCACGTATTGAATATGCCTTAAACGGTGGTTTATGTTTCACCGATGCGATTGATAATGCTGGGGGAGTGAACTGTTCAGATTTAGAAGTTAATATTAAAATCCTACTTGACAAACTGGTCTCCGAAGGAGATTTAACCGTTAAACAGCGTAATGTTTGGTTGGTTACTATGACCGATCAGGTTGGACAATTGGTGCTTAAAAATAATTATCGGCAGGCGCAGAGTATTAGCCTCTCTTATGTTGAATCATACAAACGTATTGAAGAGTATCGTCGTCTGATATGTAATTTAGAAGAAAAAGGCAAACTTAACCGTGCACTTGAATTTATTCCTACGGAGGATGTGCTTAATGAACGTAAAAATAGTCACCTCGGTTTGACTCGACCTTGTATTGCGGTGATGTTAGCTTATGCCAAAAATGAACTGAAAGAAGCTCTGGTCGCTGAGCATGTTGCTTCTGATCCTTGTTTGATCAAAGAGGCTGAAAAAATATTTCCTCGATCGCTGGTTGATAAATATAAAAATGAAGTTCATCTTCATCCGTTGATCAATGAAATTGTTGCCACGCAAATAAGTAATGATATTTTCAACTGCATGGGGACAACCTTTGTACATCGTTTAATGGCCAGTGCAGGCTGCTCATTTTTGGATGTTTGTAAAGCGTGGGTCGCAGCAAGAGAAATTTTCACTATGACCTCGCTTCTGGAAGAGATTGAAGGATTAGATAATCAAGTTCCTGTCAATGTGCAAAATGATTTAATGCTGCAGTTAAAACGTATGGTGCAGCGCGGTACGCGTTGGATCATTAGCACCCATCGTACGGATCTTAATATCGGCATGCTGATTAAACAATATCAGGAGCCTCTGAGTATGCTAGCGGAACAATTTGATAAGATATTAACCGGATCATCTCTTCTTCACAGACAACAATCATTGACTGAATTAACCGCCAAGAATGTGCCGGAAAAATTGGCGCATTCTCTGGCAAGTGTGGATAAAATTTATGCCATGTTGGGCGTTATTTCAGTTGCTGCAAAAGTGAAAATTGAACCCCAACTTGCAGTGCAGGTTTATTTCCACTGTGGTGATCATTTGAAATTGTTTGATGTTACTGAGCAACTTAGCCTTTTACCGGCAGATAATAATTGGCAATCGCTTGCCAGAGAAGCAATGCGCGATGATCTTGAGTGGCAGCATATGCGGATCACTAAAAGTATATTAGAAATGGTCAAAGAAAGTACGGATATTGCGGATGCCTATGTTGATTGGCACTCATCAAATCATATGCTTTCTGATCGCTGGCAACGTATGGCTGATGCATTATTAGCGGCTAGTCCTCCAGAGTTTAGTATGTGTCAGGTGGCTTTACGCGAGCTGCTGGATTTATCACAGAGCTAGAAAGCTCAAAGCTGTCGGCTGACGGCTGTCAGTCGTCAGCTCGAATCTCGACAGGTCGACACTCGAAGCTCGAAGCCGACAGCCAACGGCTGACCAGCCGACAGCCAATAACCAACAGCCGATAGCCAATAACCAACAGCCGATAGCCGCTTTTACCGCCCTTTTTGGGCTATTTTTTTGAGCATATAGGCGCTACCTACAAAGCCAAAACTCGCGGTTACCATCGTTGATGCTCCAAATCCCGTCGCACAATCCATTTTCATATTCCCATCGGATTCCGATTTTTGTTGGCACACTTCCCCCTGCTGATCGGGGTAACTTAATTGCTCGGTAGAAAAGACACAATCCACGCTAAATTTTCGTTTAGGGTTTTTACTAAAATTGAAAAATCGGCGTAATTCCGAACGCACTTTAGAGGCCAGAGGATCCTGGACTGTACGTGCTAAATCAGCAACTTGAATTTGTGTAGGATCTAACTGTCCCCCCGCACCTCCAGAGGTAAGCAGCGGGTATTTATTACGTTTACAGTGTGCAATTAAGGCCACTTTAGCTTTGATACTGTCGATTGCATCAAAGATATAATCAAATTCGGATGATAAATATTCAAAGCAATTTTCTTTATCAATAAAATCATCAATTAAATTCAATTTAATGTCCGGATTTATCAACCGGCAGCGATTTGCCATGGCTTCTATTTTCATCTCGCCGATGGTGTTGGTTAATGCATGTACCTGGCGATTGGTGTTAGTGACACAGATATCATCCATATCAATCAACGTAATTTGGCCAATACCGGAACGCGCGAGGGCCTCTACAACCCATGAACCAACGCCGCCAATACCAATAACACAAATGTGGCTTTGTTGAAATTTATTAAGTGCTTGGGTACCGTATAAGCGTTGTATACCGCCAAAGCGATTTTGATAATTAGACATGTAAAACTCCAGAATATAGCTGGCGCATTATACCCAATGTAAATAAAAATACGAGATACTCAATAATTATTCGAAGCAATGAGCTTGCTGCTAATAATAAATCAACAAACTATTCGCCGCCACAATGAATAAAGGACTGTTTTTTAGGAAATCATTTAAATACAGGTAATGCGCTTTTCGCTTTTATTTGCCTTACGGACAAGTGTGTATGGATATCTCTAACACTTTTTAGCCTGTGCAATTTCTTTGTAAACAATTCATACCCTTCTAAATCTGGACTCACTACCTTCAAAAGATAATCATAAACACCTGAAACAATATAGCCGTTAATAACTTCTTTCATTTCTGCAATTATTTTCTCAAAGTCATCGATCGATGCGGCTTGGTGATCATTTAAGCGAATCTCAACAAAGAAGGTCATCACTATCCCTATTTGGGCTTTATTTAGATTCGCTTGATAGTTCTCTATATAACCTTCTTCTTCCAAGCGCTTTAAGTGCCTTGCACAAGGAGAGGGGGATAACGCAACCTTCTCTGATAAATCAGCCGTCGATATACGGCCTTCTTGTTGAAGAATCATAAGCATGTGTTAATCAATTTTATCCATTATTTTCCCTCTTGATGAATTAAGTTAATATTATTGAATATATTGGTGATATTCACCAATAAGCACCTGCTTTAATGAAAACTTGCCGAATAAATGCGCAGATATTGGTGAATAATATTAACACTAAATTCAACAATCATGATTAGGGTATCTCCTCAATGAAAAACATCGCAGAAACGCAATTAATACCAAAAGAATT
>JBLHWW010000081.1:0-16311 GCA_047629075.1 Psychromonas sp.
CTTCTGATGTCATTGAGCATACTCTTGGCCTGTTCAATCTTATTAAAATGCCTTTTCCGGTGATGCTGTTAACTTATTTATTACTGCTTGACGTACTTATTCACGGGCAGCATGTGATGATGCATACAATTCTTTTTTTTGGCGGTTATATCGAGTCCATCATAGGGGCTTGACCCCGCATTGAGTTTATATCCGTTATTAGGGCCTGTTTATATTTTGTGGTTAATTTTAGTTAGAGATAAAAGTGTTTTAATCGCTGCGCGAGGTGGTCAGCTTAGTCATTCTAAGTAAATGCCTTGGAACAACGAGTACAACGTTTTAGCCGAACCCTTATGGCAGCATTTGTAACTCCTTTCTACGGTGTTATCGCTTATTTATGGTGAATAATTACACTGCATAAGCTCGGCCTTGTATAAAAACCTACAAACTGCTACAAAAAAATCTCGAAAGATAAACTGCCCCTAATATTACCTTTTAAAAAATAAAATAACCGCGCCATATACCTGAGCAATTATTTTTGCACTTCTATCTTCAACATTCAATATTCAATTTTTAAGAGATGTCGTGCTAAAATGCAGTCAAAATTCAATTGCTTGAGTTAGTGTTGTTTTTTGTTCTTAGATCCACATAATCAATTTTGATCACGAGCAACACTAAGCACTGTGGTTGACTCTGTTTTATAACCATGTATTTATATTATTTGAGCAATGGCTCATTTGACATTATTAGGAAAGTAAAAATGAACATAGATTTATCTGCATTCCCCACTACTATCGACACGCTTCATTTAGGATTAGGCATCTCAGTGGTATTGTTTTTAGTTTTGTTTTTAACTAAAAAGAAATCATCAACGGACCAGGATGCTCAGGAAAATAATATTGAAGCGAGTGCTGCTGACATTGAGCAACCAGTTGAAAAAACAATTTCGGAAGTGACTGAGGAAGAAGCTGACAGTCTATTATTAAAAGAATCAACGCCGGAGGCTGCATTACAACTACTGACTTTATTGCAGCAGGAAGCGCGTTTTATTGATTTTATCCAGGAAGATTTAAGCGCTTATTCCGATGCTGATATCGGGGCAGCCGCACGTGTTGTCCATGAGGGAAGCAAAAAAATATTAAATGATTATTTTACCCTCGAAGCTATTCGCAGTGAAGAAGAAGAAACTGTTGTTAGTATACTCGAAGGTTTTAATGCATCGGCAGTACGTCTTACGGGTAATGTAGTTGGTAATGCGCCCTTTAACGGTACTCTGATCCATAAAGGTTGGAAAGTAAGTGAGGTTAAGTTACCTAAATTAGCAGTGGGACACGATGCTTCAATCGTAGCCCCTGCGGAGGTTGAGTTATGAGCGACACTATAGCAGACCAAACCATGCAAAATGAAACCACTAAAAATGAAAATATGACAGATAATACCACGCGAAACGAAACACACTCCCGCTATTCGATCGGGATAGACTTAGGCACCACACACTGCGTATTATCTTATATGGATCTTTCGAACATAACTGCTGATCCTGCTGCAGTGCCAGAATTGACTATTATGCCTATTCCGCAATTGACCCGGGCCGGTGTTATTGAAGAAAAAAAACAATTACCCTCTTTCATCTATATGGCGCATGAATCCGAGCTTAATGATGCTGATCTTAGGCTACCCTGGAATGCTCAGCCGAAAGCGATTGTTGGCGGTATTGCGCGGGAACTCGGCAGTAAAACAGCCATTCGCTTAGTCTCTAGCGCAAAAAGCTGGTTGTGCCACAGCGGTGTTGATCGCCATGCTGCATTTTTACCTGCAGCCAGTCCCGAAGAGGTCAGTAAAATATCACCATTAGATGCAACCTTTGAATATTTAGATCATATGCGCAGCGCCTGGGAAGATAAATTTCCAGATTTTCCATTAGCGACACAAGATGTGACTATCACTATTCCAGCTTCCTTTGATCCTGCGGCAAGAGAGCTGACCGCAGAAGCTGCCAAGCGTGTTGGTTTTGATAATCTGACCTTGTTAGAGGAACCTCAAGCCGCTGTCTACAACTGGATCCACGCCTGCGGAGAAGCTTGGCGAGATCAGGTTCAGGTGGGTGATATTATTTTAGTGGTTGACGTTGGCGGTGGTACAACAGACTTGTCATTAATTGCGGTCACCGAAGAAGAGGGTAACTTAACCCTGAACCGTATCGCCGTTGGGGAACATATATTACTTGGTGGAGATAATATGGATTTAGCCCTGGCTTATCGAGTTAAAGCAAAATTAAGCGCAGAGGGAAAAGAGTTACAGGCGTGGCAAATTCAAGCGATCAGTCAGGCTTGTCGGGATGCAAAAGAGCAGCTTTTACTGGATAACGAAATTGAGACTGTGCCCATTACGGTGCCTAGCCGCGGATCAAAACTACTGGGAAAAACCCTGCGCACAGAGTTAACCCGAAATGAAGTTCGTGAGACATTGGTCGAAGGTTTCTTCCCCGTTGTTAATATCGATGATCATCCCAAAGCGGTGCGTCGCAGCGGGTTAACCCAAAAGGGTCTGCCCTATGCGCAAGACCCTGCCGTTTCACGTCATTTGGCCGCTTTTTTAAGTAGACAGGTGAGTGCCGCTGATGATGTTTTGGGTAAGTCTGCCTCTCAAATTAACAGTGAAGATTTTGCCGATCCACTGGCAAGTGATTTTGATCAGACCGATATTGTCGACTTTATTAAACCCTCGGCAATTTTATTTAACGGTGGTGTACTGAAATCGCCTTTATTAGCAGAGCGGACGTTGGCGATTATCAATCAGTGGCTAATCGATGCGGGCGCTGAAAAAGCGCGATTATTAGCCGATTCAGATCTGGATCTTGCGGTTGCCAGTGGTGCAAGTTATTACGGTTATGTTAAACGCGGACAGGGTGTACGAATTCGCGGCGGTCTAGCCAACACTTATTATGTCGGCATTGAAAGCTCGATGCCCGCTATTCCAGGCATGGAGCCTCCCTTAGAGGCTTTATGTATCGCGCCCTTTGGAATGGAGGAGGGCTCTGAAACGGCGCCAAGTGAAGCTGAATTTGGTTTGGTTGTCGGCGAACCGGTGCGTTTTCGTTTCTTCGGATCGAACACCCGCCGTCATGATCAAGCAGGTCTTCAGCTCGAGCACTGGATCGATGATGAATTACAAGAGCTGCCTGAATTACAGGCAACCCTATCGGTAGAAGGACGCCGAGCGGGGGATGTTGTCGCGGTGCGTTTGCTGGCGAAAGTCACCGAAGTCGGAACACTTCAACTTGAAGCTATCGCAGTTAACAGTGTTGATACTAACGGCTCTCCAGAGCGCTGGCACATTGAACTGGATGTACGAGATTAATGAATAACCGACCCGTTAAATATCTTATTGGGATCGATTTAGGTACCACCAATACCGTGGTTGCCTATGCCGATATGCGCAAGCCGTTAACCTCAAATAACTGTCGTATTTTTGAAATTGAACAGTTAGTTGCCCCGGGCGAAGTGGCTAAACGGCCTTTACTACCTTCCTTTCGTTATCATCCGGCTGACGGTGAAATCAATCCGGTTGATTTACAATTGCCCTGGTCCCATGTTGCTGTCGATGGGTTAGAGGGAGAATTACCTCTGGTCGTGATCGGGGAGTGGGCGAGAGAGTTGGGTGCAAAGGTCGATGGTCGCCAGGTTGTTAGTGCTAAAAGTTGGCTTTCTCATCCTCAAGTTGACCGTAATGCGGACATTCTTCCCTGGGCTGGTGCCAAGGGGGTTGCAAAAGTATCTCCGGTGCTTGCGTCTGCCAGTTATTTATTGCATGTACGTCGTGCCTGGAATTTGTCTCATCCCGATGCATTGATGGAAGATCAGGAAGTGGTCATTACTATCCCCGCTTCATTTGATGAGGGAGCAAGGGCGCTGACCGTAGAGGCTGCAAATCGGGCTGGTTTGGTTAATATTTTATTGCTTGAGGAGCCTCAGGCTGTTTGTTATGACTGGTATGCAAGGCAGGGGGAGACAGTACAAAAACAGTTGGCTAAAATAAAATTATTAATGGTTTGTGATGTGGGTGGCGGTACGACGGATCTCAGCCTGATTAAAGTGGCTCAAGGTAAAGATAATGCCTTGGCATTAACCCGGATCGGTGTAGGTAATCATCTTATGCTGGGTGGAGATAATGTTGATTTGGCACTGGCACACATTGCCGAGGGGCTTATTAATGGCGGAACAGCAGCACATAAAAAACTCAGTGCAGCGAGCTTATCGCAATTAATACAACAAACACGTAAAGCAAAAGAGTTACTGATGGGGAAGGATGCACCGGGCAGTGCCCGAGTAACTGTTTTAGGCAGCGGCGCAAAACTGATAGGTGGCGCTAAAAGCTGTGAATTGACCAAGCAGGCGGTGAGGAATATTGCGCTTGATGGTTTTTTCCCCAAGATAAGCTTTGAGCAGCGGCCGCTTAAAAGGCGCAGTGCTGTGGTAGAATTTGGGCTTCCCTATGCAGCCGATCCTGCAGTCAGCAAGCATATTGCAGAATTTATCGCCGATCACCAGATCGCCTGCCGAGATGCATTAGCGATTGAGGCCTCTCAATCAGAGCATGCTATTCCCGATGCTGTATTATTTAATGGCGGGGTGTTTAATAGCGCAGTACTTAGTGGGCGCACTATTGAGCTGTTAAGTGAATGGCGCGGCAGTGCGGTAAACACACTGGAAAACCATTATCCTAATCTAGCTGTTGCGCAGGGTGCTGTCGCCTATGCGAGAGCGCGCCGTGGTGCCCAACTTAAAATTGGCGGCGGTTCTGCGCGCACAGTATTTCTTGTGCTTGAGCAGCATGACGCGGGTAAACAGGCTATTTGTTTAATGCCTAAAGGCACGGAAGAAGAGCAGGAGCTTACGCTTAGCGAACGAAAATTTTCATTACAATTAGGTGTGCCCGTTCAGTTTCATCTCTTTTCTACTACTGCCGACCAAGGTTATAAAGTCGGTGAAATTATTACCCTTGACGAGCAGACTCTGACCGGCGGGCATTTTATTTCACTGCCGCCGCTGGTTGTAGTATTAGAAAAAACCACCTTGGACTCTGTGATTGTGTCCTTAGCAACCAAGTTTACCGAAGTCGGCACGCTGAAAATAGATTGTGTGGCGGAAAATGAGCAACGTTGGCATCTTGAATTTCAAATCCGTAAGCAGCTGTCTCAACAGGTCGCAACGGATAAAGCAGCCGCACTGCCAGACGGTTTTGATCAGGTTAGGCAGAAAATTGATCTGGTCTTCGGTGAGAGTAAAAAACAAATAACCCTAAAGGTGGTTAAAAGTTTACGTACTGATATTGAAAAAATATTGGGCAAACGCGATGACTGGGAGCTTCCCCTGCTGCGTGCGCTGTTTGATCAGTTATTGGAAGGTAAAAATCATCGCCGTCGCTCTGCTGCCCATGAGCGGATTTGGTTTAATCTGACAGGTTATTGTTTACGTCCTGGTTTCGGTTATCCGATCGATGATTGGCGTGTTGAGCAAATTTGGGGTCTATATGATCAGGGGTTACAGCATCATCAGGAAACCCAAGTGTGGATCGACTGGTGGACATTCTGGCGACGCGCGTCAGGCGGACTCAGTGCGCAGCAGCAGGCGCGCGTGTTTGAGGATATCGAAAAATTTATCGATCCGGCCGCATTAAGCAATCGTAAATTAAAGGAGGAAGCGAAACAAAAATCCTATCAAGATATGGTCAAACTGGTTGCAGCCTTAGAGTTTTTGCCCGTTGAACATAAAACCAAGATCAGCCAATGGTTATTAAAACGTTTACAGAAATCATCGGAAACTAGTAGCAGCTGGTGGGCCGTTGGCCGGCTCGCATCACGGGTCCCTTTTCATGGCAGTGCACATAATGTTATTGATAAAAAAGAGATACAAAGCTGGCTGCCCCAATTACTGTTGATCGACTGGAAAAAAAATCCGCAGGCCGCTTTTGCGGTGGTATTAATGTCACGTATGAGTGGCGATCGCAGTCGTGATCTTGACTCCGATTGGCGTGCTAAAATTATCCAGCAGTTAACTATGGTTAAAGCGTCCGATAGTTGGATTGAGATGGTTGCCAGCGTTAAAGCGCTAAATGAAGCAGAAACTAAACGCGTATTTGGAGAGGGGTTACCCGTCGGATTGAAATTGATTCAGTGAAAATCTTCAAGCCTTGCTCTGATTGATAATAGACAGGTATTAATAATCAACTTGGGTCTTTTTTTGTATTCATATATAAAAAAGGCCCGCTATATGAACTCTTCTAAAATATTCTCCATTCTATTCCCCCTGCACAGCTTTCGGCTTATTAACAGCAAATCCACTAAGTATATAATCTACTTAGTGGATTTGCTGTGACGAAAATTTTGTTAAATTAAAATGTGTTATCGGGTACTTATCTTTACAACAGTTTTTTACTTAACGCCCTTATTTAAAAATTATTTTACTGAAAATAGTGCCGTATTTTTTCTTTTTTTATATTAACCCAAAAATATGCTTTGTTGGTTGAGTGTTATACTTTGGATAAATATTACCGTTCTAAAAGCACTGATTTTATTGTTAATAAACTGATTATGGAGGAGTGATATGAGCTATAAACATCTATTGGTTGCCATTTATTTGGCTGAAACTAGCGATATAGCGATAAGCAAAGCGTTAAAATTTAGATGCAAAACTTTCTTTTATCTCTATAGATACTTCACATCCAGATACAGACAGGATTTACGAGCCGGTTGAGGTCAAATTAATTGAGTAAAAACACCAACAATTAACTGCTAAGTTAAATGAAATCGCCGAGCTGACCGATTACCCGATTACCCGATTACCCGATTACGACTACTAAGGTGCTCGGGGGGGATCTAGAGAAAACATTGATGTGGGAAATTACCAAGATTAATGCTGATTTATTCGTTTGTGGGCATCACCACGGCTTTTGGAACAGCTGGTGGTCTTCTGCGCGTAAATTGGTCAATATAACAATCGTTGATTTATTGCTTATTGATCTTTAAGTTTAGGTCCAGTGGTCAATGGATATTGATAATTGGTTGATCATCTTTAAGCTAAGTCACAGTAGTCAATGGATATTGATCACTGGTTGATCATCTTTAAGTTAAGTAACAGTAGTCAATGGATATTGATCACTGGTTGATTTATTGGCATTTTTTCCTGTTGGTTTTTTTCATTTACTATCATAGTAAAACTTCTCTGCCGCACAGATATTGTCAAGTTGGTTTATTGGCCTTGTGCTTGCTGTTTCCGAGCGGGTTTATATCCATTTTCAGCAAAAGGGCTAGTCTATTTTGCATTAGTTTCGTATCTATTATTATTATTGCCTGTTGTGCTGCCGAATAATAACGAAAAGCTCATTGTGGTGATTCTGGGGACGCCGGCCAGTTTATTGTTACTAGGATATTTATCGATCACAATACCGCCAAATCACGTGCTGATCTGCTTGCTGGTGGGGTTGCAATACTGATGACTATTATTGTGTATATGGTTTTGATTAGGTTGTTACGCTTGTCTTTTACATCTGCTTATTCAGGATTTACCTTTCTATTGGTCGTTGGGGCTGTTGCATTATTTAAAGTCACACATTTTTTATCAGCGCATGACGTTAATTGACAATTTGTCAATATGAGTGAAACATTGGCTTATGGAGAGTTAACCATTGCAACTCTATGGTTCTTTATGTGAGCAGCTGTTATTTGTTACATTTTTCCGGGTAGAAAAAGTATTAATAAGCCGATTCTTTTATGTCACTGCCAGGAAAACCTCAATACACAATGGCAGCAGGAGTTAGGAATATAAAGAATTTATAATGCCCTATCTGCTCGCAGTGACCCTATTATGAGTTTTTTCGTGTAGTTTAATTGGTGTTTATTTGGCAGGACAAGTAGATCCCATGCTTTTCCGTATTACTGCGTATTCTGCTTGCGACCTTAGTTTTTTTACCTTTTTTACGCCCCGTGAAATTACGTTGCCAATCGCACTTAAACTAATAGTATTGGCGCTGTTCAACTCAGCTTAATGTATGTTTTCTATTATCAATCGTTTCTCTTTTTGACGGTGGCAGAAGTGTTGTTATTCACTGTTATGACTCCGATTTATGTCACCTTGATCAATGATGCTTTTGATCCTCACTTTAACCGCAATTCTATGTTACCTGCCATTATCGCGACAGCTGGCGCGGTTGCTATTCGCTATAACGGAATTGATAGTGATTTTTTACTAGAATTTTTGATGGTGCAGTGTGCAAATCTTTGTTTTGCTGCGGGGCAGGTGGGCTATAAGCGCTTATTGGCCAGGCACGAACTTGAGCAGAAAACTATTTTTGGGTGGTTTTTGTCGGAGTATTGCTGGTGGCCAGTCTCTGTTATTTTATTTTTGGTAACAGTAAAAAATTACCAACCACTAATCTACAATGGGGAGTGCTTATCTATCTCGGCACTATTGCTTCGGGTTTGCGATATTTTGCATGGAATAAAGGAGCAACCTTGGTCAACGTCAGCGTTCTGGCGGTGATGAATAATCTGCTTATTCCTACGGGTGTTTTGGTCAACGTCGGCGTTCTGGCGGTGATGAATAATCTGCTTATTCCTACGGGTGTTTTGGTCAACGTCGGCGTTCTGGCGGTGATGAATAATCTGCTTATTCCTACGGGTGTTTTGGTCAACGTCGGCGTTCTGGCGGTGATGAATAATCTGCTTATTCCTACGGGTGTTTTGATCAATGTGGTAATTTGGAATCGTGATGCGGATCTTTTAAGATTAAGTATTGGCGGAGCAACTATCTTATCTGCCTTAGTGCTTAATCAGTGGTTAAGTAAAAGGGCTAAGTTAGCAGTCCAGCCCGATTAATAATAGTAAATTCACCGTGCAGATCCTTATATAGGGGAAGTCGGGTTGTATCACTATTTGATTCTGCCGATAGTGATACAAACAGGAGGTGATTTGTGGCCCTAAAAACGATCATTGCTACTATTGATTGATCTTTTTTTTACTTTATAATGCAATTACTAAGGTGTTATAGTGACTTTTGATAACAGGTTTTAATCAAGCAGACAGCTTAGTACGCTGTTATGAAGTTATTAAAATGGCTTAATCTAAAAGATGATTTTTAGGCGCGATTTAATGAACTGCTCAACAGCTGTTTGATGCCTGATAACCTCCCTAAAAACTGCCTGTATCTTTCAAACATGCGTCAACGCATAGTTTGATCATATGACTTTGTTATAAAATATTTTTCTTTATGCATATGGATACCTATTTTGTTTGTTAAGTATACAAAGTTATAAATTGTTAGCCAGCAGTTAAATGAACTTAAAACCACACTATCAAATCGCATTGGTATATCTGATAGTTGGAATATTATGGAGATTATGGTCTAACTTGGCCGTCGCGTTATTATTTCAAAAGAGTGAGCATATTATTGTTGCGCAGCAGATTAAAGGATGTGGATTTATTATCATCACCGCGTTACTTTTATTTTTTCTGACTAGGAAAAAGATTAAGGTGGTAACAGAAGTAAACACTAAATTAGTTAAAAGTTATGAAAAAACGATGATTGTCTGGCTTCATCTTCTAGACCTTCGTTATTGGGAAAAAAAATCATACTGAGCGGGTGACAAAAATAACCCTTAAAATGACAAAACTGTTTGGTATTACAGACCTGATTGAACTTAATTACATCAAGTGGGGAGCAATGCTTCATGATATAGGCAAAATTGGCATGCGTGATGAAATTTTAACTAAGCCCGGAAAACTCGATTCGGCAGAGTGGTTGGAAATGAAAATCTACCCGCAAATAGCCCATGATATTTTATCTAACCTTGATTACCTCTCGCAATCGGTCATTAAGGCATTTACAAAAAAAACAGGTCATACTGTTAAGCTTTATTATTATGATAGTGGGCCTGATCTCAATGCTGTGTTAACGAATGGTCAGGGCAGTCAATTTGATCTGTTGCTGGCGAATAATGCCGTCACCACAATGATGTTTAAGGATGATCTTGATACCATTGCCATTGCTCTGCTTACTCAGGGATTAGATCCCTTCTCTGTCGATCAACACGAATTAAAATCTGCTTATTTATTACTGAGTGCACAAACAAAAGATCTGCTGCGTTATGGTTATTCTATTAGCTATGTTTTACGGCAGGGAAAATTCTCACAACTTACCCTTGCATCAAGCTATTCAGAGGATTTAAAGACTATAAAAACGGCTTTTGGGCAAAATGATTGGAAATATGTTGTTCCAAAAGAGGGGACGCTATTTTTTGTAGATTGTTCTACAGCCCCTTCGAGTGCAGTTGTCAAAGAGGCGACAAAAGCATTTCTGGAATTTATTAATGATCTTGTCATGGCCTCTGAAAATGCCCAGGATATCGGGTTTGATACCACTAACGAAGCCGCTCTGTTAATCTCAAGTGATGAGTATAAAAATGATCAAGAAATTGCACCCAGTGCAGAAATTTGAAAGCGCAGTTATAAATATAAACGCCTTCCTGAAAGTGATGTTATTATCCGTAACAAAATGGTCACATTATTAAAGACTTAAGAGTAGCTGAATTATGACGCTTAGAAAAAAGATAAGGTATATTATATTGCCGGTGATCATGGCTCTTTCCGCTATAGTTTCTTGTGTTTATTATGATCTTTATAAAAAGCAAATTATAGAGAATAAAATCACCTTGCTTAACGGTCGTATTGAAAATCAACTATTACACACGCAATACCAGCTTGGTTATGTTAAAAGCTATTTAAAACAAAAAATGGAAAGTAATGAAGCCTCTTTTATTTTTAATGCTAAAAAAGGTAACAATAATTTCTCCGCCCCGGATATCACCGAGTTTCTTAATCTATTTATTAATCAAAAAAATATTGCCAATAACAACAGCCATATAATTAATGACTTTATTATTTTTGATGCTAATAAAAAAGTGCTTGTTCATATTAATACCCGCGATCCCTTTGCTAAGACAATCTTAAAAACAACAACCAAAGAAATTTTGGATCAGACCTTCGATCAAGGTGATCCGAATAAAAAAATCTCTCAATATCGCTATTTTATTGATGACCCCTATCTTAATCGAATGCCATCTTTATATATTACTCAGGCTTTTTCGCACTATCAGTTGTCCTCTAAATCATTCTATGACAGCAACGATCAATTTTATCTGGCCCAAGCACAACTGGATCTCAATTTCTTTACAGAAGAAATTAGGGAGCTTGTTGACGAAAATAATGGATATTTTAACTATCAGCTTAGAGATAAAAACATCAGTGTTGATAAATTGTCCTTCAGCAGTTCCCCATTTCAACTGAATGATAATGGCGCTTATGAGGGCATATTTGGAAGCTCATTATTTGATATTATATTAACACTTGATAAAAAATATTTCGCCGAGCAGTTAAATCATTTTCTTGCTACATTTTTATTCCTCAATTTCATTGTCATTATATTAAGCTATTTGCTGCTTATTTGGCTAATTGACCAACAAATTATACTGCCGATCACCAACTTGGCTAAAAGTATAAAGGCAGTTGAAGCTTCACTTGTTGTCGAGCTTAAGCCATTGACCACTAAGGATGAAGTTGCTGATTTAAATGAAAGCTATATTTCACTTATTAATAAAATAAATACTCAGGCAAATAATGACGCACTGACGGGTCTTGCAAACAGGGGGAGCTTTAACGAAAAATTATCCTCTGTAAGGAATTCCCGCCAAAAAAATAAAACCTACGTGGCCCTTTATTTTATCGATTTGGATAATTTTAAATATGTAAATGATACTTTCGGTCACGATACAGGAGATCGTTTACTGATCGTGTTTAGCCAGAGATTACAGAAGATGCTAAGGGCAGAGGATAACTTCATTTCAGGTGATATGGTTGATAGTATTGCCAGACTTGGCGGGGATGAGTTTGTTATTTTAATGAATGGGTTACCCTCAATAGAGACTATCGCGAGTATCGGAAAACGCATTTGTGATTTATTTCATAATGGTTTTAGAATTGATGACGAGCAATTTGATGTACACGCCAGTATTGGCATTGCTTATTCAAATGACCATCAAATCCATGGTGAGGAATTATTAATTCAAGCCGATGACGCTATGTATTTGGCAAAAAGAGCGGGTAAAAATAACTTTAAGCTTTTTTCTGACGAGATTAAAGAGAAAATGCTTTTTGAAAAAAACATAGAAAAAGAGTTAATTAAAGCACACAGAGATAATCAATTACACTTGGTTTTTATGCCTTCTTACGGTGCTCAAACATTAGCGTTAAAGGGGTATGAGGTGTTATTACGCTGCCCAATCCTGATTGATGTCGGTATTGGGCCAGATGTTTTTATTCCTATTGCAGAAAATACAGATCTTATTTTAGCGATTGATTTATGGGTTGCTGAACAGACCGTCATTAAGCTTACAGAGGTTATCCATAAAAATGGATTTACAGGTTTCTTTTCGTTCAACGTCTCCTCTAAATCATTAAGAAATGATCAATTTTATACCACCCTAAAAGAGATCCTCGATAAGAGTGACATAAATCCTAAACAGCTGGAGCTTGAAATAACAGAAACCTGCTTAATGCCGGATGATAATCTGGCGGTTGCGAGTTTAGACCAACTTAAATCATTAGGTGTACGCATTGCGATTGATGACTTTGGCACCGGATATACCTCCTTTGGGCAAATACTCAACTACCCTTTAGATACATTGAAAATCGATCGTTCTTTTGTGACAAATTTACGTATCACTCCTGTTGGTAAAAAGCCCACGTTGGATATTATCTTTGAGCTTGCAAAGGCGCATCAGCTTAATGTGATTGTAGAAGGCGTTGAAACGCAAGCTGATTTTGAACATGTTAAAACGCTGGGTTGTGATATTGTGCAGGGTTTCTATTTTTCCAAACCGCGAACATGGACCGAGGTGCTGGCGCAGTGCGGGAAATTACATCGAATAGATAAAAAATGCGATCAACAGAAAAATATTGGATGCTATGGTTAATCTGATTCAGCCTGATTCTGTTCTGTCTGTTTGATTTTAAACTGCCCTGAAAAATGGGTTTCCGGATTAATGCAAATTTAAATGCTGCTAAAGCATTATATAGGGCAAAATAAGAGAAGAAATACAGCTTAAAGCTACACTATAGAAATGAATCAGAATTTCAGATATAAATAGCATGATAAAGTCAAAAGGGTTTCTATGCCGTTAGTCACGTCTGTAAATAGCCATTCGATTGCAGTGATGCTTTTGACCCTTTTAGCAGAGAAAAATTCTTTTGGAAACGTCCAGTCTTTTTATTATTGTGGCTTTGATGGTTGGCTTTACAATTTGCCCTTATCAATATCAAAATACTCCCATTCATGCCCTCTACTTTTTTCTGGATTTGGACACCAGGCTTTAATCGCTTTCTGTGCATTGATTGTTGCCGGGCAAGGATAAGTTAGAACCGGGGCTTTAGAGCCTGTTGGCACATTATTGCCGAGTGTACATCCAAAATTACCGCTTCTTCTTAGCTTGATCCTTGGGGAAACGTTAAGCGCCTTTGTTAATAATGTACCCATTGTCATTTTGCTTTTACCTATTTTTACAACTGTGTCGATGTAGACAAATACTGCTGCTTCAAAAGTATTGATGCCGATGGGATTTGCCACATTAATAGGGGGAATGAGTATAACTATTGGTACATCGACGAATCTATTGGTTGTTGCAGTCGCCCTTGATATGGAACTGGAAAGTTCTGCTATGTTTGATTTTTTCTTACCGGTCGCTATTGCCTATTTATGGCTAGTGGTTCCCTATTTTATTAAAGAGCGCAAGCCGCCTTTTGCTGATACTTAACCGAAAATATTTACAGAAAAATTTATGACTCCTACTGATTCAGCTTTCGAAAATCAAGCGCTGGAGCAGCTGATAGCGCAAACAGACGGCATGATGAGTGTATTACGAATTCACCAAAATAGTCGCGGTATCTATTTATTACCAAATTCGAAAAAAATTATAAAGCGGATCATATGTTAGTGGTAAAGGATACACCTGCAAACTTAAAGAGTTTTTAAACGATTTTAGGCGCTGTTTTATATAGCAATTTAGGGTCCATGGATGAAGCTCATCCGTTGATGGAAAAAGAGTGGGAAATTGCTGAGGTTATTATTTATCAGGGGTCACGATCAAACAATACAACGCTTTCTCAAACCCAATTTTTATAAAGGCATAACCTTGTCTCCCTGGCACTGCATCGGCCCGGAAAAAAACAGAAACTCTTTTTAAGGAAATGCTGATATTTATTTAAAAGTGGGTGATTTTTTACTGATTCAAGGCAGAAGTGAGCATATCGTAGAATTGAAAAAATAGAGAATTATTGGTGTTAGATGCAACCTCTGATTTAACAGAATAAAAACAGGCTCCTTGGGTATTTTTTATTATGTTTATTATTATTGCTGTTGCAGCATTGGGTATTTTACTAATAGCAGTCAGTGCCACATTCGGGGTGTTTTTGACCAGCTGTATTAATTGGAAAGATGCGTCAATGCGCTCAATACTGAAGTTATCTTAATCGTGGTTGCTTCTTTGGCTTTAGGTCAAGCTTTACTAAAAACCGGCGCAGTTTCTTATTTAGCAGATCAGCAACAGAAGGTAGCTCAACGACTTTTATGCTAAGTGGTTTGATGTTGCTGATGGCAATTATGACCAATATAGTCTCCAATAATGCCGCAGCTGTAATAGGAAAGAGGATTGCAGCAGCCAAATTTACCTGCTGAACCTTTTGTCTTAGCGGTTCTTTTGAGGCAAAGCATGAGTTACACCACTCCCATGGCTTATAAAACCCATCTTTTAGTCATGATCCCCGGGTGGATATACCTTTAATGATTTTTTAAAAATAGAGATACCATTGACCATCATCATGTGGGGGCTCAGTTGGATATTAACCATACGATATGATTTATAGGTGAGCATATGTTGAGCGAAATATGTAACAGCCAGCAACCTCTTTGAGAAATAGCATTACCCGCATAACTTTTTTGGCACTTGAAAATGCAGACGGTCAATTGATTGAAATTCGAGGTATCAGAATACCGTAATAACGTTCAGCGATATCATCAGTATTAGGCATTTAAAGCGGTCTTAAAATGGTAGAAAAATAGATCAATTAGTTTTGCAGATTATCACACCGGAAATCAGAAAAAGGGAGCTAACGCCTATGAATAATTAGCTATAAATGATAATCTTTTATTTTTTAGGCAAATGTTGTTTTGCCTTTTTATACAATTCTTTTATTTCATCAATAAAAGAATGTACGCTTTTTTCCAGTTCATGCTCAGTACTTTCTACAGAAGATTTACTGCGTGCATGTAAGAGCTGGTTATCAAGCGTTTTTAAATGCGGATCTAATATGGTCTGTATTTCTTTGCCGGCTAAATTCATCTGTATTCTGGCTTCATCTGCTTTGCAATTCTGCCAATTCTTTTTTTAATTTTGCTAACATTGATGGTTTATACATGATGAATTTCTTTTAGTGAATATTTATGTTCCGGCGCTATGCCGAGAGTGATAGACGTCGCTGAAATCTAATTAAACATCTTTTTATCTGGCTTAGTTGGCTGTCATTACTATCAATAAAAGTATAGGAAAAAGCATTTTTTTGCCAGAGAAAAAAGCTTAAAAAAACCAGCCTTAATAGCAGATATCTGTCTCATTTGTCAGGATTAAGTAGAATCAAATAATGATGCTCCACCTGCAAATATCAATCCCAAAAACGATTCAAAAAAACTGAACAAACTACTCTGTATAATAGGATTTATTTGTTTTTTTCTGCGTGTATGATCCTATTTAACCAAAAAAGGATGAATTTATGATTAATGTTTTAGCGTTAAAATCAAGTATTTTAGGTGATTACTCCAGTTCATCGAAATTAATTGATGAACTATTAGCAAAATATAAACTACAGCAGGCGACAATCACTGAACACGATCTTGCGCAACAGCCTTTACCGATCTTAGATGGTGAAATAGCCATGGCAATGAGAACACCTGAGCTGCTTAATGATAAACAGCGGAATGCTCTGGCACTTTCCGATAAACTGATTTCTGAGCTGCTATCAGCCGATCTGTTAGTGATTGCGGCTCCTATGTATAACTTTATGATCCCGACACAATTAAAGAACTGGATTGATCTGATTGCGCGTGCGGGTAAAACATTTTCCTATACGGAACAGGGACCAAAAGGTTTACTCACCGGCACTCGTGCAATCATTGTCACCACCCGTGGTGGAATCCATAAAGAGCAGGGCAGTGATCAGCAAATTCCTTA
>JBLHWW010000082.1:0-16296 GCA_047629075.1 Psychromonas sp.
GAGGATCCCTGTCAATCCATTTAACTAACACTTTAAACATCAGCGAGACATCAATCGGCTTGCTAATATAATCGTTCATACCGGCAGCCGTCACTCTCCCCCGTTCACCGTCCATTACATTTGCCGTCATCGCGATAATAGGGATCTTTTTATTAAATTTACGGATTGCGATAGTTGCGCGATAACCATCCATCACCGGCATCTGCATATCCATCAATATAGCGTGATAGCTATGTTGCCGGACTTTTTCAACGGCTATCGCGCCATCTCCCGCATGACTGACCCGTATACCTTTTGCTTTTAACAGGGCGGTAGCCAGTTCCTGATTAAGCGCATTATCTTCCACCAACAGTATATGCGCGCCAAGCAGCGTTTGTTGACTTTGCATTTCACCTTTGTATTCAGTATCCACAACGCCACCCGCCTCACTATGTAGATCGATCTCTAAACCAATGGTAAATAAAAACTCACTGCCCAATCCTTCGCTGCTTTCAACCCAAATATCTCCGTCCATTAAGGTTACTAAATTTTTGCAAATCGATAACCCTAAGCCAGTACCACCGTATTTTCGCGTTGTTGAGGCATCTGCCTGTGAAAATGCACGGAATAATTTGCTTTGCTGTTCCGCAGTCATACCGATACCGTTATCCCGGACTGATATTTGCAGCTTAATGTTAGCAGCATCACATTCAGCCACACTGACGGTTAACACTATCTCTCCCTGTTCAGTAAATTTGACCGCGTTACTGACTAAATTGATAAAAATTTGTTTTAAGCGCAAGGCATCACCAAGCAGGTAAGTGGGCACATCTTTGTCAATACGATAAAATAAAGTGATGCCTTTATTGCGCACTTTGATTGCAAAAATAGTGTTTACACTTTCAAATAGAGAGGCTAAATTAAAGGGCCGTTTTTCCAATTCTAATTTGCCAGATTCCATTTTTGAATAGTCTAAAATATCATTAAGAATACCCAGCAGACTGGTTGCTTCGCTATTTACTTTAGTAATGTAATTACGCTCTTTATTTTGTAAAAAGCCTTCTAACGCGAGCTGTGACATGCCAATAATAGCGTTCATAGGGGTGCGAATTTCATGGCTCATATTGGCTAAAAATTCAGATTTTGAGCGGCTGGCATCATCTGCTAACCCTTTAGCTTTAAGCAGTAAATCCTTTGCTTGGTTAGCTTCGGTAATATCGTGCATGCTCATCACAAAAAGAATATCATCACCTAGTTTTACTGGTGAGAAAACAATCTCAACATCAATGATTTGTCCTGACTTCTGCTGTACAATCACACGTTTATCCTTCCCCATACGCACATATTTTGGAGCAGAAAAATACTCATCCATGATTTTTAGATGCTCGTCTAAGCGCTCTTTAGGAATAAACTTCTGTATTTTTTTATTTATTATGTCTTTTTTTTCATAACCCAATAATTTTTGACCCGCGATATTAACTTCAATGATCTGTCTATTTTGATTAATTAAAAAGGTAGCAACCGGCAGCGAGGTCAGTAGTATCTGCATTTTTTGAGCTTCAAGCGCTTGATCGGAAATATGATGAAAGGTAATAACCGCTTTGAAATGAGAGGCTTTATCCTTAATCACTGAGATGCTGTAGGTAACCGGGATCTTTTTTCCTGCCCGTGAAAAAAAGTAATCTTGATCTATCTGCTTATCCTGACCGGTATTAATACAGGTTAGAATTTGTATCCGCAATGCCTGCCAGGAGGGTGCCTCTGCGGGGTAGTTATTATAGATGATTTCACGATAATCACGGTTAAAAACTTCCTGCTCCCGATAACCCAGCAGTTTTTCAGCCGATGCATTAAAGAAAACTATTTTACCCCTCTGATCGACACCAAAAATACCATCAACTACATTGTTTACAATCATGCTATTTTTATATTCGGCATTGAGCAGTTCACGTGTTCTTTTGTTGACCAGCGCAGACAGTTTATTCTTTGAGTCCCTGTTCAAAGCAGTAGAGCGATATGACAGCATCATAACAAACAGAGACAGTCCACTGACCAGTCCCATTGATACCAACATAATGACGAATATAATATTACGTAACTGGTTATAATAATGGTAAGTCTCATTATAATTAACTTCACTGACCAGCATAAAATTGTATTTATCTAACCACAACCACCGCCCCGTAACGGTATTGCCAAGATAATCCTGATAACCTGAAATATTATAATGGCTGCTCTCCGATAAAGCGTTCTGCACAATAGGATTGTATTTTGGATCGGGTAAACGTATCCGTAAAATGCTTGAGTGACCCGCAGAGATAGTCTTGTTTTTATATAATTTGTCCATAAAACGACTTTCAGAGAGTAGATAACCGCGTTTATCTACAGCATAAATTTTTCCCGATTTTCCTAAGCGTACATCCGAAAAAAATGTCGCATATTCTTTGTTAATATCAAAAGCAACACTCAATAATGCCAGCACATTTCCAGCCGTATCGCGGATTGGCTCAACAAGATAAAACGACGGCGGTTTGTCGAAGACCGAGTGCTGGCCATCAAAATCAGACCACACCGGTGGAATAAACATGGGGTTGCCCGCTAAGGCTTTTGCAAACAGTGATGGGCGATAGATTTTTACCGGACTGGTTTTATCAATGGTATTTGAATCAGTATTGACTAAATATTCCCCCTTCAAATTAAGGAGTGCATAATGAGGATAATAAGTAAGGGAATCTTGCTGTTTATCAAACCAGGCAGACAATAATATTTTTGTGTGTTTAATTTGTTGTTTATTATTGCGTTGCTGAGCTGATATCAATTGCCCTACGGTATTTTGAAAATAGGAGGCCTTAATAATATTTTGCATCGCGGTACGTTTCTTTCCATACCAATGATCAAATCTTTTTTCAACAACCTCATTTGTTATCCGAAAACGTTCCTGCTGCGCATCCGCAAGCTGATTTTTGAATTGTTTAAAATACAACCCCAGAGCAATAAAGGTGCCTAAAAATAACAGAGAAAGAACGGTCAAATAAATAAATCTAAATCTGCGAGTTTCAAACTTATTAACCAGAATGCCAAGGTAACGATATACAAGTGCCAGCACGAGACAAATAATCACAGCAAAAATTAAGACCTTAATTAGCCATGAATGACTCTCACTAACTTCTATTTCAGAATCATGAAGATCAGCCAGCCAATCAATTAATAACTGACTAAAGTACCCCTTGCCCAGGCGTTTAATATTCTTATTAAGCAGCTCAACCAGTTCGGGTTTATTTTTATTCACACAAAAACCCATTGATATTTCTGGTATACCAAGGAGCGGTAATACGCGCAGATTAGTAAGCCCCTGTTGCTGGACAAAAAAATCATTTACAAATGAAAAGGCAATAAAACCGTCTAAGACCCCCTCATTGACCATATGAAGACCCGTTTCACTGCGGTCTACTTCGACAGCATTACCCTGGCCAACAATGCTTTCTGCCACTGTGATCGACGCGTAAGCACGCGGTACCCCAATTTTCGCATCCTTGGGAATGTCATTCACCCCTCGGTAGGCACTGTTTTTATTGATCACAAGAATAGGCTTAAGGGTAATAAAGGGGTCAGTAAATAACATTGTACCCTGGCGATCCTCTGTTTTAGCACAGAAGGTCAGCAGATCGAGTTTATTTTCCTGCAGTTTAGTGATTTGCTCCACAAAGGTACCTTGGGACACTACCTGCAGGCTAACAGGCAGCAGGCGCGAGAACTCAGCTCTAATCTGTTCACCCACCCCGATGGATTTTCCATTTTTATCAAGATAATCAAATGGAGGGAAACCCATTTCTAGCCCGACAGAAATAATCGGATGTTGCTCTATCCACCTAATTTTATCGGCATTTTCCAGAGCCATTTTATATGTCGTACTATAGAATAATTCGCTTACGGGCACGGTTTGGTTGGTAGTAGAGTCAAACCAATTATTAACGCGCGAGGCTGTGTTTATGGTCGAAGAAATTTCATCATTGGCGTGGACTGTATTGGCAATACTGGAACTCACTAATAAATACAGAAGGAAAAGTATGGAGAAAGAGATAACTCTCATAGGTGCAAGTCACTTTAATTATTTCAAGATATTGATAAATATCGCTAAGATGTATATTTCATATTAACATAATACCTTTTTAGCCAATTATTACAATCAACCAAAGCGTTATTTAACGTCTACAATTTGCACTAAGCAAAGGCTTCATTGATGAATAAAAAAGCCGTTTTGCTAGGCATCCTTAATAGGCAATATGAACGATTAAGAATCAGCATTAGAAGATTAAACGCACAGAATAATAGCCGTAATACTTTTTACCGATCGTTATCCTTTGGGTGTAATATATTTTTCTGTTAGCTTACTCTCTTTTTTCTTTATTTTTTAAAAGGTGCTCCTATGGCTTTACCTACTTTTTTAAACCTCTACAAAGATCTTATTAAGATACCCTCCATCAGTTCAACGGATCCATCCTGGGATCAGAGTAACTTAAACGTTATTAATCAGCTTGCCAGCTGGTTAGAAGAGTTAGGCTTTAAAAGTGAGATACAAGCTGTCCGTAGTGCGCCCGGAAAATACAATTTGATCGCCACACTCGGTGAGGGTGATGGGGGATTATTACTCGCGGGTCATACGGATACAGTCCCCTACGATGCCGGCAAGTGGACAACGGATCCTTTTACATTGACCGAAAAAGACAATCGTTTATATGGTCTGGGCAGCATTGATATGAAAGGTTTTTTTGCCTTTGTTATTGAGGTTTTAAAAGAGATAGATATCAATAAACTGAATAAACCCCTGCGTATTTTAGCAACCGCAGATGAAGAAACCACGATGGCCGGTGCACAGGAGATAGCCGAGCAAAAAACCTTCCGCCCCGATTATGCCGTGATTGGCGAACCGACGGGAATGGCGCCTGTTACCATGCATAAAGGCCATATGTCTGAAGGTATACGCATTACCGGCCACAGCGGGCATAGCTCAGATCCGGATAAAGGCCTAAACGCAATTGAAATAATGCATTTAGTGATTGGGGAATTAAAGAAAGTACAGCAACGGTTTAAAGAAAAATACCACAATCCTCACTTTGATGTGCCCTATCCAACCCTTAATTTTGGATCAATAAGTGGCGGTGACAGCCCCAATCGAATTTGCGGCTGCTGTGAATTGCACATTGATATGCGCCCTATTCCGGGTATTACCACCAGCGAGCTATTTATTACCGTCAAACAGGCTTTATCTGAAATTGAAAAGCGCTACCCTAAAAGTGTAGAGGTCTACCATTTACATGAGCCCATTCCTTCATATCAATGTCCGGAGCATTCAGATCTGATTAATCGCGCTGAAATTTTCACCGGCAACCCGGCGCAGAGCGCTAATTACTGTACCGAAGCTCCTTTTATACAACAGCTTGGCTGCGATACCATCATTTTAGGACCGGGACACATCACTCAGGCCCACCAGCCCAATGAGTATTTAGATCTTTCTTTTGTCAAACCCACCAAAGAGGTAATTAAAAAATTAATCATGCACTATTGTGTAACTTAATTACCTAATGACGTTTTCAGATCAAATAAAGACCTTTTTTTGTGATGGAACGTTGACTGATACTCTTTATCTGATAGTTTATTGTTATTATTTCATTTTTTATGTGATTTTGTGTAATTTTATTACCAATCCGGAGGGCATATGACAGAAGAATATTCAAATTTACGCAGTAACGTCAGTTTATTGGGACAGCTGCTTGGTAAAAGCATCGATGGTCATCTCGGTAAAGAGTTTCTGGATAAAATAGAAACTATTCGCCAACTATCCAAATCATCCCGTGCCGGTAATCAACAGGACGGTATTACGCTGATAGACATGTTAACCCATCTTTCCGATGATGAATTAGTCCCTGTTGCGCGCGCTTTTACCCACTTTCTAAACCTGGCAAATATCGCTGAGCAGTTTCATGGTATTTCTCGCCACTGCGACAGTGGCGTCTGTGCACCGGATCCAATCAAAGATTTAATGAGCAAATTTAAAAATTCCGATTTATCGCAGCAAGAAATGCAGCAGAGCGTTAATGAATTAAAAATGGAGATGGTACTGACCGCTCACCCTACGGAAATAACGCGACGTACCCTTATCCATAAGCATATCGCCATTAATGACTGTCTGAGTTATTTAGAAATTAGCGATACTTCAGATAAAGAACGCGACCTGTTGTTAAATCGTTTAGAGCAGTTAATAACCCAAGCATGGCATACCAATGATATTCGCCAAAAGCGTCCGACGCCGGTAGATGAAGCTAAATGGGGATTTGCGACCATTGAAAAAAGTTTATGGCAGGCTGTTCCACAATTTATTCGCGACCTGGAAAGTGAATTACAAAGCGGTTTAGGTTTATCATTACCCCTTGAAGCGTCCCCAATCACTTTTACCTCATGGATGGGCGGTGACCGAGACGGCAACCCCTTTGTAACCGCCGAAGTAACACAGGAAGTATTATTATCCAGCCGTTGGGTCGCGGTCAGTTTATACCTTAAAGATATTAGCCAACTCACCGATGAGTTATCAATGGATAACTGCGATCCAGCTCTTCGAGCCATGGTTGGAGAGGATGCGGCTGAACCTTACCGTGCGGTGTTACGCAAATTACGCGCGCAATTAAAAGAAACTTTAGCATCCTTAAGTGCCACTTTGCAGAATCAGCGCAGTGATGAGAAAGATATCATCACCACCAGCAAACAGTTAAAAGAACCACTGCTTTTATGTTATCACTCCCTTAAGAATATGGGGATGGATTGCATTGCCGATGGTTTAATTTTAGATATTTTACGCCGCCTCAACTGTTTTGGTATCAATCTGTTAAAACTTGATATCCGTCAGGATGCTGAACGCCACGGTAATACATTATCGGAATTAACCCGCTACCTGGGCATTGGTGATTACAATGCCTGGAATGAAGAAGATAAGCAGGCATTTTTACTACAGGAACTTAACAATAAGCGACCACTCTTCCCAACAAAGTGGAGCCCATCTGCAGAAGTACAGGAAGTATTAGATACCTGTAAAGTTGTTGCGCAAACAGATCCTGAAGCCTTAGGTATCTATATTATATCTATGGCACGCCAAGCATCCGATGTACTTGCTGTACAGTTAATATTAAAAGAAGTCGGCTGCCCGTTCCGTATTCCTGTTGCGCCGTTATTCGAAACCCTTGACGATTTGAATAACTCGGCAGCAGTGATGAAACGCTTGTTTGCTATCGATTGGTATCGTGGTTACATCAATGGTGTTCAGCATGTCATGATTGGTTACTCAGACTCAGCCAAAGATGCGGGAGTGATCGCCGCCAATTGGGCACAATATACATCGCAGGAAGCATTGGTTAAACTCAGTGCGGAAAATGATATCAATCTAGTTTTATTCCACGGACGTGGCGGCACAATAGGTCGTGGCGGTGCGCCGGCTCGTCAAGCCTTATTATCACAACCCCCGGGCTCTTTAAAAGGTGGCTTACGGGTCACTGAGCAGGGTGAGATGATCCGCTTTAAATTTGGTTTACCAAAAGTAGCGGTCCAAAGTTTAAACCAATATGCCGCCGCAGTGTTAGAAGCAAACCTGCTGCCGCCACCTGCACCAAAACAGGAATGGCGCGACGTAATGGAGCAGTTTTCAGATCAGTCTTGTCAGGAATACCGTCATTTTGTGCGTGAAGAGCCAGATTTTGTGCCCTACTTCCGCAGCGTAACCCCGGAAGTTGAGCTAGGTAAATTAGCCTTGGGCAGTCGCCCGGCTAAGCGTAAACCAACAGGTGGCATTGAAAGCTTACGCGCTATTCCCTGGATTTTCGCCTGGAGTCAAAATCGTTTAATGTTGCCGGCATGGCTTGGGGCAGGTACTTCACTGAAAACGCTATTGAATGAAGGAAAAAAACCGCTGCTGCAGGAGATGTATCAACACTGGCCATTTTTCCACACCCGTTTAGAAATGTTTGAAATGGTATTTTTAAAAGCGGATGAGGAATTAACTAAATTCTACGAAGAACGCTTGGTGCCAAAAGAATTATGGCCACTCGGACAACGTTTACGTGATAACCTCACACTCACTCGAGAGACCGTTTTAGAAACTATTCCAGATCATCAATTGATGCAGGAACAGCCTTGGATTAAGGAGTCTATTTCACTGCGTAACCCCTATGTTGATCCGCTTAACATGTTACAAGCAGAGCTCCTTTCCCGTTCACGTGAAAATGGTGATGAAATTTGCCCGGTGGTCGATCAAGCACTGATGGTCACTATTGCAGGTATTGCAGCAGGACTTCGTAATACCGGTTAAACAGAAAATAAGGTGCCGGTCTGTAGTCGGCATCTATACCTTTTCCTGCCTGAGAAGATAAGTCGCAATACAGTGATTTATTTATCACCCTGCTATCGGGTATAATAATACCCCATGCGTTATTTAACGCATTTTACAGTTAACAAAAAATCCCTGAACAAGAGAGTTGTAATGAGCGAAGAGAAAATACAGGCGTTAAATACCCTAGGTTTACGCTGCCCAGAGCCTGTCATGATGCTCCGTAAGACCGTTAGAAGAATGCAGGAAGGAGAATTATTAAGCGTTATTGCCGATGATCCGGCAACCACTCGAGATATCCCCAGTTTTTGCCGGTTTATGGATCATACTTTAGTTGAAGTTGATATCCAGCAAGTGCCATACCGCTATTTAATCCGTAAAGGCGCTTAGATCCACTAAGCCGCTGTGAAACAATAACAGAGCCCTTATTGTTCTCTTAGTTGGATTATTCTTCTACTGCTTTAAACCTAATTAATCATCTGAGCTTAAGTTTATTAGCACTCGTTGATCCGTCCAGTTGCGCAGTTTTAAAAACCCGTGATTGACCACCTCATAAATCATATTAACCTTATCCTAAATTTTTGAATACGCCCAATCACCTTCATGAAAACGTCGCCAGCTATAAGCTAAAAAAAATGACAAGAATGCATTAATACTTCCTTAATGACGGCGCAGGGGTATGATTCTGGTACAAAATAACTTTAAGCGCTGCGCAAAGTACTAAGCCATTTATTACCCTTATAGAAAAGTAACCGATCGCGGCTGGTGCTTTTAATACCAAAAGAATTAATGAAGTGATCAAGTATTGCGCAGGAAAAATTAACACTAACAAGGCCTGAGTTGCAGGAGATAGTTGTTCTCACTTCAAAAATCAGAACGCGGTTAGGGATTATTTTAACCAGCAAGGGTGATCACCTTTTTAGTTCTTTTGGTATAATTGCCAATTAACCTAAGGAAGGACAGACATGAACTATCAAACAGTATTTATTACTGGTGCTACAAAGGGCCTAGGTCGAGCACTAGTTATTGATCTCTGCAGCAAAGGATATCAAGTCTTTGCAAGCGGACGTGATGAAGCACAGCTGCAACAACTTATGCAGCAAACAGGCTGCTTAGGGGTCAGTTGCGACCTTAGCCAAGCAGACGCGGCAGTAGCACTTTTTCAGAAAGCCACAAAAGCGCTGGGCCATATTGATGTGCTGATCAATAATGCCGGCATGAATTCCCGAAAATGCGCACTGGCCGAAACGACATTAGAAGAGTTTGAACAACAATATGCAGTCAATTTGCGTGCGCCTTATCTGCTTTGCCGGGAAGCGATGCAGCAGATGTTAGCTAAGAAGCACGGTTATATCATCAACATTGTCAGTACGGTCGCTAAGCGCAGTAATCCAGCTATGGGTATTTATACTGCAATGAAACAGGGATTTTCCGGGCTAAATAACGTTTTGATGAAAGAAGCACAGCCCCATGGCATCAAAGTGACTGCCGTTTACCCCGGGGGAATAAATACGACTTTCCGCGAGCAGGAACGTCCGCAATACATGCAACCTGCGAGCGTCGCAACGCTGGTCAGCCAATTACTCAGCAATCCGATCGATGTCGTGATACATGAATTGACTTGCCGTCCTATGGTTGAGCTGGAATAGTCAAAACAACAAAAGTACATATAATTATATGTGCAGCTATTGCCGGCCTTGCGGATAGTTGTTTTTAAACAATGTGCCCTTTCCAATATCGCCGGCTTCAACTACTGTTGTTGCACTTCATACCATTAAAAAAGGTGAACATATTATTGTGGATGGAAGTATTATTAATTTAGAGGAGCAAATAGATTTATGCGGGAAAATTGCAATTTCAATTATTCCTAAAAATTCTTATATTATTAAATATGGATCACTATTGGACATGCAACAAGTAATATCAATATAGGACTATTGGTTCATCTCCATAATTTAAAAAAATCTATTTAGCAGTAATAATTATAAATATAAACGAAACCCTTCTAATGCAACAGCCAACTTAACCACTATAAAAATACAAGCATACCCTAGAAAAAATGGTGATATTGGAATAAGAAATGAAATATGGGTTATACCAACAGTTCGATGTGTAAATGGAATTTCTTGTCAAATAATTGAAAAGTTTAAAGAATTAATTGGAGAAGTTGATGATTCCAGCGTTCAGTTTATGGTGGCCCAAAGCGTACAAAATGAAATTAAGAAAGGAGTCGAGTTATTAGAACACATTTATAAAAAGTTCGTAAAGATAAACGAGTTGAAACTTCAATTAGCAAATTACGAGTCGGTCTTGAATGCATTAGTTCTGATGGGCTATCAGGAATAACAGCTAACCCTCTAATTGGTAAATTTTCTGCTTATTTAATTTGTCATGGAGGGACTTCAGTACTCACCGAAGTTCCAGAGATGTTCGGGGCTGAGCATATTATCTTTAATCGTTGTACTAACAATTTCATTTTCAATAAAGCGGTCAACATGATTAATGAATTCAAGCAATATTTTATTGATTATAACCAACCTCTTTATGAAAACCCTTCACCTGGCAATAAAAAAGGTGGATATCAAGCTTAGAAGATAAATCGTTAGGTTGCACTCAAAAAGCAGGCCAAAGCATCATTGTAGATGTATTAAAGTATGGAGAAAGATTAAACAAAACGGGTTTAAATCTGCCTAATCCCATTGCAACATCGGCGCTTGTGGCCTCTGGATGTCATATAGTTTTATTCTCAACAGGTACAGGTATTCCTTATGGTAGTTTTGTACCTACATTAAAAATTTCTACTAATGATGTATTAGCAAAAAATAAACCTCATTGGATTAATTTTAATGTTGGCGTTTTATTAAACGGAGCAGCTCTGGATGAAATGCTAGATAGATAGATAGATTTATTGATATTGTAATAGATGTCGTCGATGGTGAACCAACTTGCAACGAAAAAAATGGGTTTCGTGAATTAGCTATATTCAAATCAGGGCTCACCCTTTAAATAAAAAATAACTCTATTTAAACTAAATTTTCTAGTAAAAAACTTAAAGTTTTTAACGGTCAGTAATCCAGGGCAGGGCTCTACAGGGGCATTGTCAACTTAACAACCGCTCTATTATTTATGCGATAATCTGCAAATGAAAAATTCAAATATCTATGCAGGTTATCGTTATCCTGCCCAAATAATCAGCCATACAGTTTGGCTTTATCATCGTTTTACATTGAGCTTTCGTGATATTGAAGAATTGCTTGCTGCTAGGGGAATTATTGTTACTTATGAAACGATCCGAAAGTGGTGTAAAAAACACGGTAATCTCTACTGTAACCAGATCAAAAAAACCGTCGCCAATTTGGTGATACTTGGTATCTGGATGAGGTTTTTATCAAAATAAATGGTGTATTACATTATCTTTGGCGAGCATTAGATCAAGATGGTGATGAGCTAGATAACCTGATATCTGGATAAGATATACCATTTCTTAGATTAGCTACATCAAAAATTTAGATTTAAGGATGATTTTATAGCCTTTAATCGTCACTCACACATAAGTTGACAATACCAAGCAGGGTAACCATTAAAGTACAAAACAGCCGCCTCAAGGTAATTGAAGTAGAAATTGCAATGTCGCTTACAGAAAAAAGCAGTAAAGGGACGGAGGTAAAATATTTCTCCACAGTTTCATTTACTTTGTTGCCCTAACTATATTATAAAGTGTTCACTGTAGTGTTACATTAATCGAAGGCCACTTTCTTTACATCATAAAACGGTATAATGGCTTACCTTTTCATCTATTAGAAAAGGCAAGCCATTTATTAGATAAGTCCATAGAAACTTAAAGCTTATCAAACGTAATCGACTCTATCCCACCATAAATAGCCGTGCTTTGTTTTTTGTAATACCCCCAAATTTGATTGCCATAATCATAATGCCACCATTCACTTGGTAAGTTAGTGAACCCAGCACAGATCATTGCATTATATAAAATTCGACGATGTTCACGCGCTGGCGAATCTATTTCGCTTTCATAAGCACTTGAAGATGACAAAGGTGAATTTTCATCAAAGTCACTGCCCATTTCAATCATACAGCCGTTATCATCACACAATGTAACATCAACAGAACCACCAGTATTATGAGGGCTAGGGTTTAAAGGGTCCTCACTTGGCGGTGCAACTAGCGCTCTTGCCGCAGTATAGATTTCTCCATCTGTACTATTTTCATCACTCTTTGATTTAATATCAATTAAGATATTTTTGAACAAATATTTTTGTACCAGAGTAGATCGCCATCCATCTAACATCACTAGGTTAAAACCTTTGGGTAATCGCTTATTAACCTCTAGTAACTTTAAAAATACAGATTCTCTAACATAACATTCGTTTATCGCACCAGGCAGGCCAATTTTTGAATATATTGGAAATGTGCGAATCTGTTTATTTAAAGAAGTAGGTATTAACCTTTCCGAATTACCACTAATTATAATTGAAGGTAATTCACTCCACTCAGGCAGTGAAATCGTGGGAATAGCTTGAATATCCATTAATTAAATATCTCAGGTAAAAATAAAACAATACTAGGGAATAAAATCACAATAGTAAGCACAATTAACGCAAAAAATATAAAAGGTAAAATCTCTCTAAACATTGTCATAAGAGGAATTTTACTCACTGCACTAGCAACGTATAAACATGCCCCCATGGGTGGCGTTATTAATGCGATGGTAATATTCATGGTGATGATAATGCCTAAGTGAACAGGATCAACTCCGGCAACTAATGCGATAGGGGCGAATATTGGCGTTAATAAAACTAAAGCAGACACTTCTTCCATTAGCATGCCAACAAAAAACGTAATGGCACTAAGGATGAAAAGAACCAACGTAATATTATCAATAAATGGCGTTAACAACTTAGCAAAATCTTTTGGTACTTCTGCGTAACCCAGTACCCAAGTTAAAATTGAAGACGCAGCAATAATGATAAATATAGCGCTCGTCAGTTTCATTGAATCAATAATCGCTTTTTTCAATAAAATCCAATTTAAAGTACCAATAGTCAAACCAACTATAATTGAATAAATAACAATCAACGCGCCTGATTCAGTAGGTGTTACAATGCCAAATACAATACTAAAAACAATTAATAAAGGGGCAAATAATGCAGGAAGTGCTTGGTATCCAGTCACTAGTACATTGCGTATAGAAAAACCTTCTTCATTTACTTTTAAATCATGTTTGTGTGCATATACCCAGTTCATCAGCATGAAGATCACACTCAAAATAAGCCCAGGTATGATCCCCGCAAGAAAAAGATCGCCAACCGACACATTAGTAAGCGATGAGTAAATAATCATAAATATACTAGGTGGGATGATAGGTCCAATCAGAGAGCTCCCAGCTGTGAGCCCTGCAGCAAAACCTTTTGAGTACCCTTCTTTTTCCATCGCCGGTACTAAAATTGTCCCAAGTGCCGTTGTATCTGCAACGGCGGAACCATTCACCCCTGCAAAAAAGACACTTGAAGTTACATTTACATAACCCAACCCGCCTTTATAATGGCCAACAAGGGATTTTGAAAAAGTCATCAATTTAGGCGTTAGTCCACTGGCATTGAGTAAATTACCGCCAAGTACAAATAATGGGATAGCTAACAGAGCAAAGCTATCAATACCGCTAAAAAACTGTTGCGGCATAATTCTGACCGCTAACCCCATATCAATAAATAAGAAGCCAACAAATGACGACAAAAGCAAAGAGATAAATAAAGGTACACCCAGAAATAAATGAACGAGGAAAACAAATAAAATAGCTAAGACCATAATGTTTTACCTTTTAGAGAAGACTTAACAATCTGTATTAATGTGTAAATCGACAAGAAGAAAAAGCCAATTGGTAGAGCAAACATAGGAATCGTTTTACTTACGCCAAGCCCGATTGTTGGAAACATAGTAATAGACATCGCGTATTTATAACTAAAATAAGTAAATACACTTGCCACTAATAACGTAATTAGCTTCGCATACATAAATATTAAAAAGGCTATTTTTTTATTTTTAATACGGTCAATGACATCTAAGCGCATATGCTCATTAGTATCAGCTAAAAATGAGGCAGCAATCAATACCATATAAATAAGTAAATAACGGGAGGCTTCTTCTGTCCATATTAAGGAGAAATCAAATACATACCTTCCAATAACTGAAAAGAGTAAATTAATGAGGTTTAATATGAGTAGTGCAGATGCAATGAAAATAAAAAAGCTGTTAATTTTTTTTAGCATATCTAATCCATGCCTAGATAGGAAAGTAAATTGCTACCCTAACAGTAGCAATTTATTTTATGATTAAAGGTCGTCGGTGGCTAATTGAATCCAAGATTCATCAACACCTTGCTCTAGTAACCAAGCAATGTATGAATTTTTTGAAAGATCACTAAATTCAATAAGTTCATCATTTGTCGGTCTATAAACTTGCATACCTTTTTCTTCTAGGTAGGAGATACGTTGCTCTACTGTTTTTTCAACTTCAACTCGATTAATGTCATTTGCTCTTTTAACAGCTGATAACAAAATCTCTTTCTCCTTTTCAGTTAAGCTTTTAAGTAAGGCATCATTTGCCACTAAGAATTGATCAGAATATTGTACATTTGCTAGGGTAATATATTTTTGAACTTCATATAGACTGCCCATTATAATATACATTGGTGGGTTCATTTGCCCATCAGCAACCCCCGTTTTTAAAGCCATGTAAACTTCTGTCCATGGGATTGGTGTGCCAGAAGCGCCAAATCCATTGTATAAAGCCACTTGGCTTTTATCCATTGCTCTAAATTTCAGCCCTTCAAAATCTTTAGGAGATTTTATTTCTTTCTTGTTATTGGTGAAAGCAAGAAAACCACCTTCTTCAACTACTGCTAAAATATGAGCATTGGTCTTTTTATAAAACTCAGCTCTTGCTTTCTCCCAATATTTACCATGGTCAAAGAAATTACGAGCTTGTTCAAAACTATCAAATTGAAAAGGAATTGAACTGACAAATATTTCAGGAAAAAGAGGTGATATACCACCAAATGAAGCGACATTGAGACTTGGAGAGTTAATAACTTGCTCCATTCTTTCTTGTTCACCACCTAAGATACTGTTAGGAAATAGTTTAATTTCTAAACTCCCCTCAGTTTCTTTCTCAACAATAGATTTAACATTTGAAACAAATAGATGCACCGCATTTTTTTCAGCATCGGCAGCACCGTTGTAGCTTAAATTAATGGTTGCAGCATAAATTGGATAAGAACTAAGGACAGACAGTGTGACAATTGCACTAAGTTTTAATGCATATTTTTTTGCAGTTAAGATCATAAATTACCTCGTAATCTTCCATGTTAGAGTGAATTATTAATATAGGTGATCCCTGTTGAAGATTCTACGCTTTAAGTGTTGATATTTAATCAACACTTATTTTATTAGAATCAAACTTAAGAAATAAGGTGTTTTCTGATAAAAAGCGCATAAACGTAACGGCCTCCAAAGATAGCTCAACGTCCAATAAAGATTGAACTCTTACCCTTGCTTGTAAAAACATATCAATATTCGTTTTTACAATTTCTATCTTCCCTTGCTTTATTTCCTCCATGACAGTGAGTTTAGGCATGAAAGTAACGCCCAAACCTGAGCAGACGAAGCTCACAAGCGCATTAACAGAATTTGTTTGTAATTTAGGCTTTAATTCCAAACCATAAACTTCACAGGCATGATCAACGAGCTTCCCCATACCAGTCGATGTATTGATGATTGCAACAGGAATATTTTTAAGTTCATGTGCAGAAATCTCCTTTAACTGCAACGCTAATGGGTGCCCCATCGGCACGATAAGTTCAAGAGGGTGTATTCTTTCAATATGCGTTTCTAGTTTGTGATCAAATGAAGAAGCGTAAGTTATTATAAAAT
>JBLHWW010000083.1:0-16289 GCA_047629075.1 Psychromonas sp.
TGTTCACAATTTCCCCCTGATTTAAGCCCAAGTAATAGCCAGGTTTCACTTTGTATAACTCCCTTCCCGTTACTTTCACCAGCCCCCACAGCACTTGATCGACCAGTATAGTCCCTCGCATCGTCAAGTTATCAAGAGAATACATCTCCAGAGCTTGTTTTTTGCGATTTAAATTAGGCTGAGGGCAGCTTTTAGGTACATTAATGATAGCAGTGACAACTTCAGCCTTAGGTTCGCTAAAAGGGTTACGACCTGCTGCTTGCGTAAAGCTTAAGGGATTAATTTGCTTAAAGGTAGGCACTTTATCATCAAGTGGATAATTTTTTGTTTTAGTTTCTGCAACAAAGCGATTTAAATCATCAAGATCGGTATCCACACATGAGAATAAGGGAAAGATCATGAGTAAAATGATAAAAAACCTCATTTTTGGATCTCCTTATACCTATATGTTTTCGCAATTACATTTAAAGTCATTAAATCTCGATCACCTTTCGTCAATGTTAAATTATCCAAAATAACGATCCGCGGCAGCGCTGCAATATCTGCGGAAAAATGACCAAGATCTTGATAACGACCCACAACTTGAATACTAATAGGCACTTCAGTGGAAAGTTCCCCCTCGATTGTAGTTCCCCAGTTAATACTTTTAAACTGCAGACCATTATCGGCACCAACAAAACTAATATCATCAAGTAAACTAGCTACCTCCGCACTACTAGGTAATCTGTTCAACAAGCCTTTAAAAACAAGTTTAATGTCGACCATTTGCGCACGGTACGCTTCTAAATGAGAAGATAATGCAGCCTTTTCCTTGAACTCATTTTTTAAAAAAACCTCATTTTTTTGAACTTTTTGTAGATTATCTAGCTGCGGCATAGTAATAAAATAAAAAAAAACACCACTTAATACAGTACAGAAAAAAGCAATAAATACCCCTCGGTATAGCGCGGGCCAACTGCCTATATTTTCAAAATCTAATTCATTTAAATCCATTATTCTCCCCCTTTTTGTTCAGGAATGACAACAAATCTCATTACGAACTGACTTAATTTGATAGGTTCAATCGGTCCCGTAATGATCGAGCTAATATAAGCATCCCCCAACCAATCAGAACTATCAATATTTCGGGTCATTTTAGTTAGGCGATTATTTGACTCACTCATTCCCCTGACGTCAACTTGTCCGTTCACAAATGAGATGCTGTTTAAATAAATACCTGTTGGGACAACTTGCGGCAAGATATTAAAGAGATGCGTTGCATAATTACGCTTCTCTTCTAATTTTTGGATGAGAAGAATACGTCGTTCAAGTTCCTTTTTCTCTTTTTTGATTTGACGCACATCTACAATGCGCCTGTCCAAAATGGTATTTTGAATCTGCAAGTATTCATTACGCTGGTTTTGTGCACCAATTAAGTCATCAACATATAAAGTACCTGAATAGGAAACGCCCAAGATCAAAATAGAACTTAATCCTAAAAAAAACAAAAACATTCTTTTCTTTTTCTTTTTAAGGTCATCCCGCCATGGCAATAAATTAATATTAGACATTAGCTTGCCCTCTTAATGCTAACCCTAAGGCCATCATATACTTTGTGGGAAACTGATGAAGAAACTTTTTATCCGATGGATTTTTGTACTCAAACCCGAGAAATGGATTAACAATTTCAGTCTCAAAGTCGAGCTGCTCTTGTATTTGATCAGCTAATCCAGGCAGTAATTGACAACCTCCGGTAAGCATAATTTTCGCCACATCGATATTCTTGGGTGCGTTGGTAAACATGCGCAGATCAAAGCGTAAATGATTCACCGTCATCGTAATAAAAGGTGCGAGAACATCTATGTTACAATCGAGCGGCCAGTCACGCTCAACTTTAATTTTTTCTGCTTCAGCCAGTTTTAAACCATAACGATCGGCTATCATTTGGGTACAGACAGCCCCACCATGATTTTTAGTCCGTGAAAATATAACCTGTCCTTGATGCAATATGTTTAAAGTCATTTCTGATGCACCAATATCAACCACCGCAATACCTTTGTCGAAATCTTCACTTGAAAAGAGTAAATTAAAAGCACGTGCCAGTGCATGGCTTGCAATATCAACAATTTGCACCTGCAATCCTGCTTTCTCGATACAACTCACTTGTGAAAGTACAGTATCTTTTCGTGCAGCGCTCACTAAAACATCTTTAAAGTCTGGATTATTTGCATTGCTGCCAATAATTTCAAAATCCAAAAAAATTTCATCTAAGGGGAAAGGAATACTATTTTCAGCTTCAATTTCAACTTGATATTCCAACGCCAGATCATTTAAATCAGTATTCATCGGAATAACTTTGGTAATAACATCCGCACCGCTGACAGCAATCGCAACATTTTGGTGTGATGCGGGAAAATTTTTGTGTAATCGTTTAATAATTTCAGTTAATTTACCCATATCTTCAAAGCGATGATCAACAATAACACCTTTTTCAACAGCTATTTCAGCAACCGCATCTATTTGAAAATTGCCCTTAATCTTAGACAGTGCAATTGCTTTAATTGCACTTGAGCCAAAGTCAATTCCGATCAAAGCACTTGGATTGGATTTTTTAAAAACTTTAAACATAAAATTCCTGTTAAAATAAACTTAATCTGTTGATACTGATACTGGTTATTGAGACTGATATTAATTCTAAAATCAGTAAGTTCCAAGGAGTGAAATAACAATTCCCTCTTTATCTGCACACATATCACTATATAATGAACTCTATTGTGACCGAGTAACAACTTAAATCAATTAATAGCAACACATTCTAAGGTAAGTATAAATGATGCAATGGATTAAACGCTTGGTATTATTTTCAATTTTTATGGGCTTAGCGGGTATTACCGCGATAGTCGCAATTTATTATCTCGTAAAATCTGATTTACCCGATGTTGCCTCTATTACCGAGATTCAATTACAAGTGCCAATGAAAGTTTACAGTATTGATGGTGAACTGCTTTCTCAATTTGGAGAAAAACGCCGTATTCCTCTGACCAAAGAGGATATTCCAGAGATGCTGACTAATGCTTTTATAGCCATAGAAGACAGTCGATTTCACCAACATTTCGGGATCGATCCAATTGGTATTATGCGTGCCGTAAGCGTATGGGTTTCAACGGGTTCTGCAACGCAAGGTGCCAGTACTATTACCCAGCAGGTAGCACGTAACTTCTTTTTAACCCGTGACAGAACATTTATCCGTAAAATAAAAGAGGTTTTTATTGCCGTTCAGCTCGAGCAAATATTAACTAAAGATGAAATTATGATGCTCTATTTGAATAAAATTGCTTTGGGGCAACGAGCATATGGTATTGGCGCAGCCGCTCAGGTTTATTATGGAAAAAATGTCTTGGAATTAACCTTGGCAGAAATGGCTGTTCTGGCAGGCTTGCCAAAAGCACCCTCGAATTTAAATCCTATCACTTCGCCTAAAAATGCGAAGATGCGACGCAATGTTGTTTTATTTCGTATGTTATCAGAAAACTACATTACTCAAGATCAATATGAAGCCGCAAAGGCAAGCCCGATTACGGCCACCTACCATGGCGCTGAGATAACACTGTCAGCCCATTATGTAGCAGAAATAGCACGTAATAAATTAATTGAACTATATGGATCCGAACGCAGTTACAACGAAGGTTTTAATGTTTACACCACGATCAATAAAATTGACCAGCAAGCCGCTAACAAAGCAACACTTAATAACCTGCATAATTATGATAAACGTCATGGTTACCGTGGGGCGAGCAAAGTGTTATGGCAAGCACCAGCAGAAAGTTGGAGCACCGAAGCGATCCTTTCAACTTTAAGCCAAACACCTGACTCTGGCGATCTGTATCCAGCGGTGGTGGTCGAGGTGACAAAACAGGCCATTAAAGTGCTCACTAAAAGTGGCCAGGGCGTCTTACAACAGATAGATTGGGATGGTTTAAAATGGGCCAGGCCCTTTATCACAAATTCCAGACAAGGAAATGAGCCTAAAAAAGCCTCTGAGATTGTCGCTGTAGGTCAACAGATCTGGGTGCGTGAAGTTGCACAAAAATTAGAATTATCTCAATACCCCGATGCTAGCGCAGCATTTGTTTCTATCAATCCACAGGATGGTGCTATTACTTCTATGGTCGGTGGTTTTAGTTTTGAACGGAGTAAATTTAATCGCGCGACGCAAGCGCAGCGCCAAGTGGGTTCAAATATCAAGCCGTTTATTTACTCTGCAGCACTGGATAATGGTTATACTCTGGCCACTTTGGTTAATGATGCCCCTATTAATGAATGGGCGGGAAGTACAGCCTGGAGACCAAAAAATTCGCCAGAGGTTTATGCCGGCCCGATTCGCTTGCGTCAAGCGATGGGACAATCTAAAAACGTCGTCTCCGTTCGTCTGGTACAAGATCTGGGGTTAACAAAAGTGACTAACCAACTCGAAAAATATGGTTTTGAGAGAAAGAATCTTCCCCAAAACAATACCATAGCATTAGGCTCTGCCTCTATTACGCCATTAAATCTCGCGACAGGTTATGCAATTATCGCCAACGGAGGCTTTCAGATAGAGCCCTATCTTATCGAGCGTATTGAAGATGCTTATGGCAGCGTCATTTACCAGGTGAGTCCTAAAATTGTTTGCTCTGATTGTGCTCAGCTTTATACGCAACAGGAAAATAACCAGCCATTTATAGCAACACAAACAGAGCTCGACAAAGGTGCTAATATTTGTCCTATTTCCCCCGTAAGTGCAGAGCAAATCGCACCGGCAGTGATTAGCGCAGAAACCTCTTTTTTAACCCGTGAATTATTAAAAACGTCAATCTGGGGAGGAGGAAGCTGGCAACATAATAACGGGTGGAATGGCACAGGATGGCGTGCTGGGCGGGTTTTGAAGCGCCATGACATGGGTGGTAAAACAGGCACCACAAACGGATCGAAAGATGCGTGGTTTTCTGGTTTTGCAGGTCATACCGTGGCCACATCATGGGTTGGATTTGATGACTTCAATCTTGATTTAGGCAGAACCAGCTACAACAATAATCTTGATAAAGATCAATCCTACGGATCTGAGTTTGGTGCAAAAACTGCCCAACCTGCCTGGATAGAATTTATGCAGGAAACAGCGTCATCAAATCCCGTAGTAACAGTAGACACTCCGAGCAATATTTCTACCGTGCGGATCGACCGAAAATCGGGACTGCTAACTTACCAGACAGACCACAATACCTTGTTTGAATATTTCAAAGCCGATTCTGTCCCTTCCGAATATGTTAATCAAAAGACTGTTTTCAAAGATAAAACATTAACCGAGGACAATCAGGAGATACTCTACAACGCCCCGACTTCTGTTGATGAACTGTTCTAGCTCCATTACTTGACTTGAAGACGCAGAAATTAGCATCTTCAAGTCATTTGGCTATAATACTAATCCGCATAAATATCTGACCTATCTTAGGTGTTAAAATTAACGCTAGCTTCGTTGTTTTCAATCTCAATAGCAAGCTATTGCTCAATCAAACGTCTTGCTATCATTATTTTTTCCTGCGCAATTTTAGACCATTTACTTATGCGGATTGGTATAATACCAAAAGAACTAAAAAGGTGATCACCCTTGCTGGTTAAAATCATCCCTAACCGCGTTCTGATTTTTGAAGTGAGAACAACTATCTCCTGCAACTCAGGCCTTGTTAGTGTTAATTTTTCCTGCGCAATACTTGATCACTTCATTAATTCTTTTGGTATAACTGGAACGGATTTTTTAGATGGAATGACAAGAAGCACAACTTAACCATGGTAAGGGTATTATCTGCCGCCCCGCTATTCGTTATTTATGTATTAACAATTCAGAAAACAGGTTAATGCCCTGAAAATTCTGCATCTCTTGCGCCGGTTTTTCGCTATCCGGCGTTTTGATTCCGCGTAAATAAGCAACCCCAACTTGCTGTGCAACCTGCAGTATTTTCTCACTGTCATCAATGAATAAAGACTGTTTAAAATCGATACAATATTGCTCTGCAGCCATTTGCCAAAAAGTCCGGCTTTCCTTGGCTATTCGATAATCATGACTGGAAACAATTGCTTCAAAGTAATGTGTAATTTCACACTGCTGCATCTTTAACGCTATGCCACTGCGATGGGCATTGGTTAACATAATAACCCGTTTATTTAAACTCTTCAGGTACTCCAAAAACCACAGAGTATCACTGCGCAATTGGATTTTATGCTTTGTTTGATACTGTAATTGATGGATATCTAAGCCTAAGGTAGCACTCCAATAATCATAACAATACCAATCTAAACTCCCTGCAACCTTTGCATACTGGGCAGACATATGATGTTGTGCTTGTGCTAATGAAAGATGCGCTTTCTGCGCATATTGACGGGGTACATATTCCATCCAGAAATGGTTGTCATAATGCAAATCAAGGCATGTTCCATCCATGTCCAGTAATACTGTGTCGACCTCTAGTGCAGAATGCATAAAATACCTCAATAAGTTGTAATTAATCAGCAGTTACTTGTAAGATAACATCTTATTCATTGGCTAAAGAGAGTTTATATGAGTCAATCATCATCAACATTACCTCAAATCCTCAAGCGCAGTCTAGTTGCCAGTAGTCGATTTTTTAAAATTGAAGCGCTGCACCTGAAATTTAGTAATGGGCAACAGCGAGAATTTGAACGTATGCAGGGTTACCACAAAGGCGCTGTACTGATTGTTCCATTTTACGATCCTGAAACTCTTCTACTGATAAGAGAATATGCTGCGGGCACGCATTCCTATGAAATAGGTTTCCCAAAGGGGCTTATCGATTCCGGCGAAACAGCTGAACAAGCAGCGAATAGAGAATTAAAGGAAGAAATAGGTTTTGGCGCTAAAAAGCTACAAAAACTTAAAACCGTCACCATGGCACCCAGTTATTTCAGCAGTGAGATGACCCTGTTCATGGCATTTGATCTTTACCGCGAAAAACTCGAGGGTGACGAACCAGAACCGTTAGAAGTGATAAAATGGCCATTAAATAAAGTAGATGAGTTACTAGCCAGGGATGATTTTCAGGAGGCGCGAGGAATAGCAGCGTTATTATTGACTTTAAAGGCGCTTAACGAGGCCTGATGACGGGCATAAATAACCCATAAATAATGCTTATTTATGGGTTATTTAAAATTTACAAGCGCAGCTTTATCAATAATGTATTGATAAAAAAAGCACTAAAACAATCTATTTAGACCGTTCAAAGCAGCTACACGGTAAGCTTCTGCCATGGTTGGATAGTTAAAGGTAGTCTTAACAAAATACTCAATGGTATTACCTTCCCCTTTTTGTTCCATGATAGCCTGTCCAATGTGAATAATTTCAGCTGCCCGCTCGCCAAAACAATGAATCCCTAATATCTCTTTTGTTTCGCGGTGAAAAAGTATTTTTAAACTGCCGACCTCTGAGCCTAAAATTTGTGAACGGGCTAAATCTTTAAACAGTGCACGCCCCACTTCATAGGGAACTTTTTGCTGGGTTAACATCTGTTCAGTTTTGCCTACTGAGCTGATTTCCGGAATAGTATAAATACCCGTTGGAATATCTTTTATCAGTTTTTTCTTACCCTCTTGGGTTAAGATAAAGTGTGCTGCAATCCGGCCCTGATCGTAAGCAGCACTGGCAAGGCTTGGATAACCAATTATATCCCCCAGGCCATAAATATTATCTACCCCAGTTTGATAGTGTTCGTTGACGGTCAGTTGTCCTCGCGCATCGGGTTTGAGATCAACATTATCTAAGGTTAATTTATCTGTGTTGCCGGTGCGTCCATTGGCATATAGCAAACAGTCAGCTTTCATCTTTTTACCTGACTTCAAGTGGATCACAACCCCATTCTCTGTACTTTCAACTTTTTCATATTCTTCATCATGGCGCAGGATCATGCCTGAATTTCTAAAGTGATAGGAAAGTGCATCGGACATTTCCGCATCTAAAAATGACAGCAAACTATCCCGAGTATTAATTAAGTCGGTTTTGACGCCTAACCCATTGAATATCGAAGCGTATTCACAACCCACAACCCCAGCCCCATAAATCACAATGTGTTGCGGATGATGGTCTAAAGCAAGAATGGTATCACTGTCGTAAATATTGGCCGCAGTAAAATCAATATCTGCAGGGCGATAAGGCCGCGATCCCGTGGCAATGATAATATCTTTGGCAGTAATAGTTTCTGCTGTGCCGTCAGCTTTAGTAATTAAAACAGTGTGTTTGTCAATAAAGCTTGCACCACCAAAATATAAACTACAATTATTACGATTATAAAAACCACTGCGCATCGTAACCTGCTTGGCAATCACGCTCTGGGTATGAGACAAAACGTCCCTAAAGGTAAATGTTTTATTCTGGGGATAATTGGTAAGAAATAAGGAGTTTTTCTTTAATTCAATAAGTTGGCTGACACTGTGACGCAACGCCTTGGAAGGAATGGTTCCCCAATGGGTACAACCCCCGCCGATATCTTTATATTTTTCAACAATAGCAACACGTAAACCTCCCTTAGCAAGCTTCATTGCAGCCCCCTCTCCACCCGGTCCGCTACCAATTACAATAGCATCATAATGATCGTGTTTAGGTTTAACGCTTGTATCTTTTACTGTGGACATGATGGACCTCGGGTTCGGGTGGGCGACAAACAAATTATGTTAACAAATTACTGTCATTTGTCACACATTCCAATAACAAATCGTGCGCTATACAATAGTTAAAGAAAATAAATATAAAAGTTTTACTTTAACTATTGAAAAATCAACAATAAAAAGAGGATTTAAGTAATTTATCATGCTATTTTTAGCATTAATATTTAAAATACTTTGAGGAAAAACGCTATGAGTCAACCGATTATTTCATTAAAGTGGCTTGTTTACACTTACATTATCGGGCTTTCACTAAGTGCCTGTTATTCTATGCTTACCAAACAACCCGTTCCGTTTTCCTTTTTTGCTTTTCTTACACTGTTTTTTTCTGTGAATCACTTTTATGCTATTTATATTAAAGAAGCTGATAATGAAATCAGTGTTCGCCCGGCTTGGGTAGCCTTCTTTATTGGTATATTCTCTTACTCTGCTTTTATTGGCACACAACACCCTCAATTAGGGTCAAACTTATTTTCAGTAACATTGACCCTGATTTTATCTATATGGTTGATATATAAGCTAATGTTTGGTGACAAACGCTATTCTGCTTAACGTTTTGTGTAAAGAGAAAAGGATATTAACTAAGTTGATACCCTCTTTTATTACAGCCTTCCAGAACATATTTAACCTATTTTTTAATCTGTTTAAGACGAAAGTTAGCGCTACATTCAAAAATCAGCGGGCGTTATACCTATTCCACAAATTTGATGATCTCTTTACCGCAAAAAATCATCAATGATAATATTATAAAACATGAAAAATTCTTTAGTTATTGATTTAACTGGGTATGCCAAGCTTATTAATTCAGATCATAATTTCATGGTGCAGATGTTGATTGCAGGAGACTGGCTAGCAGGCTATTGTTGATTTAAATGGGTATGCCAAGCTTATTAGTTCAGATCATAATTTCATGGTGCAGATGTTGGTTGCAGGAGACTGGCTAGCGCGCTCTCACTGCGTTACAATAGGTTAAAATTTAATCTATGTGTTTTCCTGCATACGGGCAAGGTCTTTGATACGCCGACTGTAACGCCAAAGGGGCTTTAATCACCACATTTTTAAACAGACCTGTCTTCAAATAACTGCATTCTGATACCTGACAAACCGAATGCTTAAGCATTACGATCATTTTTAAGGAGCTAAAATGCAATATATAACCCGCGAATTACCTCAATATAAGCGTATCGCACTCGTTGCACACGACCATATGAAAACAGAACTATTAAACTGGTCACAAAGACGTATCAATGTATTAAAAGACCACCAGCTCTATGCAACGGGTACCACGGGCTGCTTACTTGCGAAGAAATTAGGGTTACCCATTGAGTGTTTGCTCTCGGGGCCAATGGGAGGCGATCTGCAACTTGGCGCCAAAATAGCAGAAGGCGAAATTGATCTGCTAATATTTTTTTGGGATCCCATGAATGCAGTGCCACATGATCCCGATGTGAAAGCATTGTTACGCATCTCGGCAGTATGGAACATCCCCGTTGCTACCAATATCTCTACCGCCGACTTTATTATCGATTCATTACATATCGGGAAAAGTTACACTACGCGTATTCCAGATTACCTCGGTTATATGGCTGAACGCACTGAATAAAACCGGCTTAAATAAGGCTTTTAACTTGCAAACACTTACAGATATCTATATCTATCCCATTAAATCAGTCAAAGCGATTAACCAACCTGCTGCAAAAGTTGAAAAAAAAGGTTTAAAATTTGATCGTCGTTATATGTTGATCGATCAACAAGGGCAATTTATCACTGGCCGAAGTTATCCACAACTCACCCAAATAGCGGTGCAGTTTTCAAAAAAAGTATTAATAATCAACGCGCCTAATATGCCATCATTAACCATTGATCCTGCGCACTTTAACCAGCAGACTAAAAATGCGCAGCTGTGGTCTGATAATGTTAACGCGGTGCATTGTCATGATGATTACGACCAATGGTTTTCAACATTTTTACAGAAAAAATGCCAGCTGGTCTTTTTTGCAGAAGAGACTCATCGCGTGGTCAAAAATACTAACGCACCGGTTTCATTTGCCGATGGTTATCCATTATTATTAATTAATCAAACATCCGTAGAACAACTTAATGCGCGCTTAACAACGCCAGTAACAGCATTACATTTTCGCCCAAATATTGTTGTCAAAGGTGATTTCCCTTTTGTTGAAGATAGCTGGTCTCGCATTAAGATTGGAGAAGTCGAATTTGAAGTCAGTAAACCTTGCTCACGTTGTATATTTACTAATGTGGATCCTAAAACCGGGATTGCTGGCCAAAGTGAACCTTTACTAACATTATCCAAATTTCGTTATTCCCATGGAAATATCGATTTTGGGCAAAATTTGATCCCCCTTAATGAAGGTTTAATTCGGGCAGGTGATGAGGTACAAGTGATCACTGCCCAGGGTGCCCGATTTTATAGCGCTCAGGACGATCAACAGGAAAGCAATAAAAAGACCTTAGCAATACATTATCAAGGCTCAAACGTGACTGCTCAGGGCGATAATCAACAACTATTACTAGATCAGGCGGAACAAGCAGGTATCGATATTCCTTATTCCTGCCGGGGTGGACAATGTGGCAGCTGCAAAGTTGAATTGGTCGAAGGTGAAGTGCAGATATTAAATAATGAAGGATTAAGTGATTTAGAAATTGAGCAGGGATATATTCTTGCCTGCAGTTGTATCCCCCTCTCGGATATTAGTATCAACCATTAATAATAACGGATAAGAAAAATAAAAAGAGCCTTGTGAGCAAGGCTCTTTTTATAATAAATCAGTAACGTTCAAATAGCTTCAATAACGTATCGCTATTATCGGGTACAAATTTTTCCTCTTGTTCATTGCCATAAACGCTATCGGCGAGCTTTTGCTTACGCGTTTGCAGTGCGAGAACACGCTCTTCAACGGTATGCTCACAAATTAACTTATACACAAATACAGGCTTATCCTGACCAATTCGATAAGCACGATCCGTCGCTTGATTTTCTACCGCAGGGTTCCACCAAGGATCATAATGGATAACCGTGTCTGCAGCGGTCAGGTTAAGCCCAACCCCACCCGCTTTTAAGGAAATAAGGAAAATAGGCACATTGCCATTTTGAAATTTATCAATCACTTCGCTGCGATTACGCGTCTGTCCGGTTAACTTAACAAAATCAATGTCCGATGCCAGCAGTGATTGTTCTATTAAGCCTAACATTTGTGCAAACTGAGAAAAGATCAGGATACGTCGGCCTTCTTCGATCATCTCGGGTAACACGCTCATCAAATAGTCGAGCTTTGCCGAACTTTTAATATTTTGAGCATGCTCAAGTTTCACTAAGCGCGGATCACAGCAGGCTTGACGGAGTTTAAGCAGTGCATCCAAAAACTCGATACGGCTTCTTGCCAGGCCTTTTTCTTTAAGTAAATCACGAACCTTTTCTTCCATAGTGACACGGATGCTTTCATATAAAGTACGCTGATCATTAGGCAGTACTATATTCTGGATAATTTCAGTTTTAGCCGGTAGCTCTTTTGCCACATCATCTTTGGTACGACGTAATAAAAAAGGATGGGTTTTTTGTATTAACCAAGACTGCACTTGTACATTGCCTTCGCCTTCAATCCCTTTACGATAAAAGCGATTAAAAGTCGCATAGCTGCCCAGAAATCCCGGCATTAAAAAGTCAAACAGTGACCATAATTCGCCTAAATGATTTTCCATTGGCGTACCTGTTAAACATAAACGCTGTTTTGCATTTAGACGTTTAATACTTTTAGTCATTTTTGCCAAAGGATTTTTAATAGTTTGTGCTTCATCAAGGATTAAATCTGAAAATTGAAATGCTTCCAGCTGAGTAAAATCCCGGCCAACTAATGGATAAGTGGTAATCACTAAATCATAATCAGGCACATTCTCAAAAGACTTATGCCTGTCCGCACCATGTAATATCAGCACTTTTAAATCAGGGGTAAACTTGGTCGTTTCATTTAACCAGTTGCCCACCAATGACGTCGGGCAAATAACCAAGGCCGGGTGAACTAGTTGTTGATGCTGTTTTTTATACAGTATATAGGCCAATGTTTGAATGGTTTTACCCAAACCCATGTCATCGGCCAACACCCCTGAAAACCCATATTCATTTAAGAATACCAGCCAGTTTAATCCCGTATGTTGATAATCTCTTAATGTTGCATCCAATCCTTCAGGTAATGTAACTTCTTGGATTCCCGTAAAATTACTCAGTTTTTCAGCTAGCGCCTTAACGTGTGCCCCTCCCACCCAACTGTTTATTTCGGGTAATTGAGCTAATAAAGCAGCCTGGCTTTGCGGCAGGTGAATATTATCATTATTGACCTCACCCAACTCCTGCAATATTGATAAAATGGGTTGAATAGATTCACGTTTAATGCGCAGTGGCCGCCCGTTGGGTTGGGCTAATAAAATGTCAAAGCGGTGCTGTTGCCAGTCTTCATTATTACGCAGCCATTCCAATAATAACGGCAATAACTCAATACGTTTACCTTCAATTTCAATTGAGACGCCGAGGTCAAACCACTGCCCCTGCTCTTCAACTTCAATATCAATGCTGTTTACCTGATCGCTCAGCAAGACAAGATTCGAAGAAATTTCAAAGCGCCAACCCATGACTTCCAGGCGCGCTTTATGAGCCGTTAACAATGATAACCACTGAAATTCCTGAGATCCTCCTAATTCCGGCGGTAAAATACCCAGAAGCTGATCGGTGTCAGGCTGTTTAGGATCGTACATCGACAGATCTAACAGGCACAGCTTCTCAAAATGTTTGAGCGCTAAGCGTTCCTGATTAAGATCCCGATGGATAGTGACAATTTTATTGTCACACATAAATTGAGTACGATTCGGCTCATCAACGATACCCGGATTTAATTCGAGATCACCATAACGAAAATACAAACGAGCGATAAACAACTTTTGGCTCTTGATCTCTTTTTCGTTAAGACTCAATACAACCTGTAACTCATCACTAATTTCACGCGTTTGATAAACCATAGGATTGGGTAAAACAGCCTGAGGAAAACGCAGCGATACCTGTTCGGTAAAATGGACACACTGTTGTTCGCCGAGTGGTGGCGTTTTTAATAGTGATAAAATCCAACCGCTGTCAAACACACTATCAATTTCCGCAATTAAACCGCTATCCGTATCAACATAAAAAGGCTTGGGTGTTGGAATTAACAACCAGTTATCTGTATTTTCAAGACTCACCTTTAATTGTTTTAAATCATTCTCGTCAACCCATTCAAGTTGTATCGGTTTTTTCTCTCCTGCCTGTAAAGGCAGGTTCAAGTTCTGCCAGAAACAACGCCCTGTTGCTAATATTTTATGTAGTGCAAGCAGGTCATTTTCAGTATGCATGCTGGTTTTTTCAAGCTTAGGTACACGCCCTTCTTTGGCTAATAAAAGCTGTAAAATAGAGACATCTTCTTCTTGTACCCACTTATAACTTTCCATCCAAGATTCATTTTCTACAACAGAAATAAGATCTTTTGCGGCAAAGACATTGGCATTTTCGCTTTTTAAAAAACGTACTGAGCCGTATTCCACCTGTAAATAGAGCAATGAATGATTATATGCACTTTTATTAAATGAAAGGCGGAAATAGCCCTGAAAAGCACTTGGTGCGGTTATGGGTTTCTTTTTAGACAGTTGACTTTGTAATAATTCAAACCAAGTTTGATAGCTGTTTTCAATATTATAATTTGGCGTGTCTGCCTGATAAGCCAGCAGTAAAGCCACTGCGTGTTTACAGTTCCAGCCGACTGGACAGGTACAAGTGCTGTGGATAATAAATCCGCCTTTATTGGACGGTTTAATTGCAGCACTTGTTTGATAAGGAGTTTCTGACGATCCTTTAACACTGCCATGGAGTTGCTTTTTATCCTCATCATATTCACAAGATAACACCCGACTTTCTTTAAAGTAGCGCGTTCCACGGTCGATAATATTACGGCCGAAACTAGTGGAAATGTCTTGCGGAGTGATTTTGGGCATCTATTTAACCAACTGAAAAAATGGATCATTAATGATAGAGGTCGCAGGACAATAAATAAAGATTTATTCCCACTAAGCAGAAAAAACAACCTTAAAACAAAGGATTTTAGGGGCTGCTAACACAATCCAACCGCCAGTGATAGCTTAGCAAACGCCCGATTGGCATTAATTTTGACTGCGCAGTGTGAAATTATGTAATGATATAGAGCGTAATAAGGACACAGATAAAGAATAAAATCCGCTCACTATCCACTGACAGAGCAAAGCAAAGCAAAATGGTCGTTTATTCGCTTTGGACATGACCACTTAAAATATTATAAATGAGGAGCCACTCACTTTTCAGTAGTCAACAAATCGGCGCCTTTAGGAAGCATTTTCTGCCATTTTCTCTAATCAGATATTCAGCGCTACGCCATAAATGTTTTTATCCGTTCTGCCTAATAAAAAAAGAGAGCACAAGCTCCCAATTTCATCACCGATAATCGACAGTGTTATGAAAGGTTCGGCCCTAACCAGCGCTCTGCCGTTAGTAAATCCCAGCCTTTACGCTGCGCATAATCCGCTAACTGATCCTGCTGAATCTGTGCAACAGCAAAATAACGGCTGTCAGGGTGTGCGAAAATCCATCCGGAAACCGCAGCCCCCGGAAACATCGCATAACTGCTGGTTAGCTGCATACCAATCTCCTGCTCAACATCCATTAAGTCCCAAATCACTTGCTTTTCGGTATGCTCAGGGCATGCCGCATAACCCGGTGCCGGGCGAATACCCTGATATTTTTCACGAATCAAATCATCCTCCCCTAATGTCTCATCTGCTGCAAATCCCCAATATTCCTTGCGGGTTTGCTGATGCAGATATTCAGCAAAGGCCTCGGCTAAACGGTCACAAACAGCCTGCACCAAAATCGCATTATAATCATCAAGATCGGCTTTATAACGCTCGGCCACTTGTTTTTCGCCAATACCGCCAGTCACAGCAAATGCACCAATATAATCGGTAATACCCGATGATTTAGGCGCAATATAGTCCGCCAGACAGTGATTAACAAAGGGCGGTTTTTTCTCACTTTGCTGGCGCAGATGATGACTCACTTGTAATATTTCAGTGCGTGATTGATCGCTGTAAATTTCAATATCATCACCCACACTGTTAGCAGGAAAAATGCCGACCATACCGCTGGCAGATATTTCGCCCTGTGCTTCAACGGTATCTAACATGGCCAGTGCATCGGCCAATAAACGCTTAGCTTCTTCGCCAACAACCTCATCTTCAAGAATTCTCGGATATTTGCCCGCTAGTCCCCAGGTTAGAAAGAAGGGAGTCCAGTCAATATAATCACGTAATTTTTTAATCGACATCTCTTTAATAACCTGCACACCCAGTTGATTTGGCACTGGCGGCTGATAATTAGCCCAATCAATTTTAGCGGCGTTAGCACGCGCTCGCTGCAGTGAAACAGGCGCACTGCGAGGACGTCTATTGGCGTATTGTTCACGTACCCGAGCATACTCTTTATCCAATTTTTCCACAAAATCGGGTTTATGAGCGGGATTTAATAATTTCTGACAAAC
>JBLHWW010000084.1:0-16280 GCA_047629075.1 Psychromonas sp.
CGTAATTATTCAACACCCGCTGAGCAGGAATACGCTTTTATAGCTCAGCTCGAGTTAGCCGTTGAGTTGCAGTTACCTGTATTTATGCATGAGCGCGATGCTAACCAACGTTTTATCGAGCTGTTAAGACCTTATATCAAACAACTACCAAATGCTGTATTACACTGTTTCACCGGCGATCAGTTCGATTTACAACGCTGCTTGGAAGTTGATTTACACATTGGCATTACCGGTTGGATTTGCGATGAACGCCGTGGTGCCCACTTGCTGGAGCTAGTTAAATTAATTCCTGCCAAGCGCTTAATGATCGAAACTGACGCCCCCTATTTATTACCTCGTTCAATGCGCCCAAAACCCAAATCAAGCCGTAACGAACCAAAATATTTACCCTATATAGCACAAACTATTGCTCATGCCCGCGAGCAAAATATCGAACAATTTATAGAACAAACAACACAAACCAGCCGAGCCTTTTTTAATATTGGCGGAGTCTCAACCGTTTAATAGGATTTCTTCATGACCATTTCTCAGCATTTCCCTGCGCGACGCTTGCGTCGTTTGCGCAAGCATGATTTTTCTCGTCGTTTAGTTGCAGAAAACCAACTTTCTGCAAGCGATCTTATCTACCCAATGTTTGTTGTTGAAGGCAAAAACCGACGCGAAAAAATAAAGTCTATGCCCGGTATCGAGCGTCTTTCAATTGATTTACTGGTGGCAGAAGCAAAGCAGTTAGTCACATTAGGTATCCCAGCTATAGCCCTGTTTCCAGTCACTCCAGACAACATAAAAACCGAGATGGCGGAGGAAGCATACAACCCGGATGGGCTTGCTCAACGCGCGGTAAGAAGCGTTAAAGAAGCTTGTCCAGAATTAGGGGTGATCACCGATGTCGCACTGGATCCTTTCACTACCCATGGACAGGACGGTATTATTAATAAAGACGGTTATGTATTAAATGACATTACAACCGAGATACTGGTTAAGCAAGCGCTTTCCCATGCGCAAGCGGGTGCCGATATTGTCGCACCATCGGATATGATGGATGGTCGTATTGGTGCTATTCGTCAGGCATTGGAAAATGCCGGATTTATTAATACACAAATAATGGCTTACAGTGCTAAATATGCGTCAAACTACTACGGTCCTTTTCGGGATGCCGTCGGCAGCGCTAGTAATTTAAAAGGTGGCAATAAATCAACCTACCAAATGGATCCCGCCAACAGTGATGAAGCAATTCATGAAGTTGCACTGGATATTCAAGAGGGCGCTGACATGGTAATGGTTAAACCCGGCATGCCCTATTTAGATATAGTCCGCCGCGTTAAAACTGAACTGCAGGTCCCGACCTTTGCGTATCAAGTAAGCGGCGAATATGCGATGCATAAAGCCGCCATAGACAACGGCTGGTTAAAAGAGCGTGAAACGGTTTTAGAATCGTTACTGTGTTTTAAACGTGCAGGCGCCAATGGCATTCTGACCTATTTTGCCAAGCAAGTCGCTATCTGGTTACAAGAAGATAAATAGCAGCCAGTCGGAGCAAGATAGCTTGCTCCTCACTCCCTTCTCCTATAACACAGTATTTGTAAAGTACAAAAAATTAGCGGGTATGAAGGAAAGAGTAACAACAGGTTAATTTGAGATAATTCTCCCTCTTTATTGAGGTTTGCCTGGCATTCAACTAAATCTGCATGGACAGCAATCTGATAGGCATATTTGTTCTTTTGTAATAAAACAGCTAATTCACGAAGCGCTTTTTGCTTGGCCATCTGTAATAAAACCTTTAACTCCTTTTGGTGGCACCAACAAATAATAAAAGGTTCTCCAATTGATGTTGTTTGATATTTTTATCAATAAAGAGAATGTATTCATTTAACAATTCAGCGGAAGACGCTTGTGTTGCACTGCGAAAAGATAAAGTAACTTCAGAAGTTTTATTATCAAAAGAGGGATCAATTTGATTCATCCAGAAATTTAATACGATTAAATATTACTGACGATTTTCTTGTGCGAATTACCCCGTTTCCTGACCCGGAACTGCTATCTGCTTGGCTTGTAAATAGGCCAAAACGCACTGCTTTTGGCTAAACAGTGCTTTTTATTGATTAATTAAATGCATTAATAAAATTTCTGAATAAAGTGTTGAGATCCAAAATATTATTAGGCACCTGCTTTGTATCTTGCCCGTTAATGTTCGATAATTCATTGCTATTGAGTATCGTACTGAGTTTATTACTTTGCGCGTAAAGTGCGGCAACATCATTTAACTGAGGAACAATCACTTTACCTTTGGCGACCCACCATTCCTGGGCCGTTAATACATAATAAACAGATCCTGCAATGGCAACGGCGCACATTACAACCGTTAGCCACTTACTAGCGCCAAATAAGTTTAATAAGCTAACGTAAATCAATATCATCATCTTGATAGGAATCAATAAACATTTAAGATTAAAGTGAAAATCTCCTCATGTCATTCCAAATCAACAAGGGTTTAAATGATCGTTCTCTCAGATTTTGCTGCGCACACTAAGCAGTTGATCAAGAGGCCATCTTGGTTTCGCCTTAATCCCCAAACCTTCAAAATGCCCTGCTTTTAAGCGCTGCATACCCGCATAAGCTATCATCGCACCGTTATCCGTACAAAACTCATTACGGGGGTAAAAAACCTCCCCACCAAGCGATTTCATTAAAACGGCCAATTGGCTGCGCAAAGACTGATTGGCGCTGACACCGCCCGCTACAACTAAGCGCTTTAATCCAGTTTGTTTTAAAGCACGCTTACATTTGATGGCAACCGTATCAATGACCGCATCCTGAAATGCCAAGGCAATATCTGCTTGAGTTTGCGGATCTTTGCCTTCCTTTGCGATAGTGTTGGCCGCAAAGGTTTTTAATCCGCTAAAACTAAAATCCAGTCCAGGCTTAGTGGTCATAGGTCGTGGAAAAATAAAACGCTTTGGCACCCCCTTTTCAGCTAACTTTGCCAAACGCGGTCCACCTGGATAATCTAATCCAAGTAATTTGGCGGTCTTATCAAAGGCCTCTCCCGCAGCATCATCAATACTTTCACCTAATACCTGATATTCGCCAATATTTTCAACCTCCACCATTAGCGTATGCCCGCCTGATACCAGCAACGCCAAAAACGGAAATTCCGGACGATTTTCTTCGAGCATAGGGGCCAGTAGATGCCCTTCCATATGGTGTACTGCAATAGCCGGTATATTCCATGCGTATGCCAAGCTGCGCCCGATACATGACCCTACTAATAACGCTCCAACAAGTCCTGGCCCGGCAGTATAAGCAATACCATCAAGGCTCTCTTTGCTGCAGTTTGCCGCCGCTAATGCTTCTTTGATTAACGGAATAGTTTTACGCACATGATCTCGTGATGCAAGCTCAGGTACCACGCCACCGTAGTCAGCATGTAATTCAATTTGGCTATATAACTGGTGCGATAGCAAACCAAGTTGATCATCGTAAATGGCGATACCGGTTTCATCACATGAAGTTTCAATACCTAAAATACGCATATGACAAATGTTCCTTTGATTAAATTGACGATAGATAAAAAATGCTAGTTTAACGTAAAAAGACTATCCCGAATGCTTTTTTCATGCACTTATAAAGAAAAGATTATGAATCTGGGTTAGAATGGAGGATCTAGAAGATCTTTTGTTCTTTTACAGTAAGTTTTTCGTACTAATTCTTTACTTTAGTCCCCAAATAGGTTTAAAATCTCGCACCATTTTAAATGAACTGGTCAGTATACGACCGTAACCATAAAGGTAATAGGCACATGCCAGTAATTAAACTTCGTGAAAACGAACCATTTGACGTAGCACTTCGTCGTTTTAAACGCTCTTGCGAAAAAGCAGGTATCTTAGCAGAAACACGTAAACGTGAATTCTTTGAGAAACCAACAACAGTTCGTAAACGCGCTAAAGCAGCAGCGGTTAAACGTCACCTGAAAAAACTTTCTCGTGAAAACGCCCGTCGCGTTCGCCTTTACTAATTAAGTTATCCCTAAATTAGATAAAGGATTGTTATGTCTTTAAAAGCAAAGTTAAAAGAGCAGCAAATACTCGCTATGCGAGCGAAGGATAAGGTCCGTTTGGGCACTATTCGTATGTTGCTTGCAGCTATCAAACAGATTGAGATCGATAATAAAGTTGAGCTCATTGATGATGAAGTTATGGCTGTTGTTATTAAATCAGTAAAACAGCGAAAAGATTCGATTGCTCAATTTGAAAAAGCGAATCGCATTGATCTGGCTGATATTGAAAAGGCAGAACTTGAAATATTACAAGAGTTTCTTCCACAAGCGCTGACCTCTGATGAAGTGCAAACTTTAATCAAGCAAGCCATTGCAGCTTCGGGTGCAAGCGGCATGCAGGATATGGGGAAAGTAATGGGGTTACTCAAAAAAGATATTCAAGGACGAGCTGATATGGGAGAAGTAAGTGCGCTTGTAAGAGCCAGCTTAGCTTAATCCATTACTCGTCAAGATATCAAAAGCCCCATGCTTACCCGTAAGTTTGGGGCTTTTTCGTTTGCAGACGAAATTAATTTCCCTCTCACAGTCCAGTAATATTTGGGCTCTCGGCAGAGCGATTTAGAATGTCTATTCCCTTATGAAAGTGCTATAAAGGAATAGCCAAAACGGCTTTCTTCAATTAATACACTAAATGGTTTAAAGACATGGCAGGACGTATTCCCAAGAATTTTATTGACGATCTTATTGCTCGTACCGATATTGTTGATTTTATTGATAGCCGTGTAAAACTAAAAAAACAGGGCAAAGATTACCGTGCTTGTTGCCCTTTTCATAATGGTAATAATAACTCGTCATTTTCAGTCAGCTCAGACAAACAGTTCTATCATTGTTTTAACTGTGGTGCGAGCGGAAATGTACTCTCTTTTATCATGGAATATGACGGCATTGAATTTGTTGACGCCATTGAAACCCTTGCCGAACAGCTATCGATAGAAGTCCCTCGCGAAGAAAGCGCCTTTGGAAAGTCACAACAAAGCAGCTATATAGACCGCAAAGATTTGTATCAGTTAATGGCTGATATTGCTGTTTTTTATCAGCAGCAACTGCGTACACACAAAAACAGTCAACAGGTTATTAATTACCTCAAGGGTCGTGGATTATCTGGGCAGACGGTCAAACATTTTAAGATAGGTTATGCGCCCGATGGTTGGAATGAAGTGCGCAAACGATTCGCAGTTTCTGCCGTTATAGAAAAACAGTTGATTGAAGCTGGCATGTTAATAAGCAAGGAAAAAAGTGGCAGTTACGACCGTTTCCGCGATCGACTGATGTTCCCGATTCACGATAGACGCGGTCGAGTTATTGGTTTTGGAGGTCGTGTTTTAGGTGACGATGAGCCTAAATACCTCAATTCTCCCGAGACGCCCCTCTTTCACAAGGGCAAAGAGCTCTACGGTTTATATCAGGTTAAGCAAGCCCATAAAGAAATTCAACGCGTTTTAGTGGTTGAAGGTTATATGGATGTTGTGGCACTCGGGCAATTTGGTATTGATTATGCTGTAGCGTCTCTTGGTACCAGTACAACGCCTGAACACATCCAACAGCTATTCCGCCACACCAGTGAAGTGATCTGTTGTTTTGATGGCGATAAAGCAGGTAAAGCCGCTGCGTGGCGAGCATTAGAAAATGCCCTGCCGTTTATACAAGATGGCCGCACGTTACGTTTTATGTTTCTTGCTGATGGCGAAGATCCTGATAGTTACGTACAAAAAGAAGGTAAAGAAGCCTTTGAAAATCTGATTGAACAGGCACTACCTTTATCTGATTTTCTTTTTCAGCATTTATTAAATCAAGTTGATATGCGCATTGCTGACAGCAAAGCTAAACTGGCACAACTAGCCATTCCATTAATGAGCAAACTGCCCGACACAGTATTCAGGCAGATGATGAAAGGGAGGCTTATTGCGTTATTAGGGATTGAAAAAGAAGGGCTGGATAAATTATTACCCGCAGCGGCATCAAACAATAAAATAGCCAAAAAACAAAAAGTAACACCCATGCGTTTAGCTATTTCCGTGCTTTTACAACATCCTGGCATCGCCTATGGTTTACCTGAATTTCCTGAATTTAAGGAAATGACCTTACCAGGCTTAAGTTTATTAAATTCGTTACTTGAAATTTGCCGTATTACCCCCAGTATAACCACAGGGCAATTACTAGAACATTGGCGGGAAAAGCCAGAAAGTAAACAACTCAATAAATTAGCTGTGTGGCAAAATGATATAAAAGAAGATTATTATGAAGCCTTTTTCCTAGACACTTTAGAAAACTTTCTTAATTTTCATCTTACAAATAAAATAGAGTTTTTAAAACAAAAATCTCGTTCAGGCCAAGCGCTAACAAGTACAGAAACACAGCAACTTGCATTACTGCTTGCTGAACAAAAACAACATTAATGAACTAGAAAACTTCAGAAAATTAGCGTATACTAGATCGCTTGTACTTTTTTTATATAACCCCTATTTGCAATTGATTTTTGATTTGCAATCAATTTTTGGACGGTATCTATGGCTCAAACACCTCAATCACAGCTCAAAGAGCTTATTATCAAAGGTAAAGAAAAAGGGTTTTTGACCTACGCAGAAGTTAATGACCACCTGCCGCAAGATATCGTTGAATCTGAAACGATTGAAGATATTATTCAAATGATCGGCGACATGGGTATCCGTGTAGTAGAAACGGCTCCCGATGCTGATGATATGCTAATAGGTAGTGATGATAGCGAAACCCCTGATGAAGATGCCGTAGAAGCTGCTGCTCAGGTGTTAGCAACGGTTGAATCTGAGATTGGTAGGACAACGGATCCAGTGCGTATGTATATGCGCGAAATGGGGACTGTTGAACTATTAACCCGCGAAGGCGAAATTGTCATCGCCAAACGTATCGAAGAAGGTATCAAAGAGGTCCAAACTGCTGTTTCTGAATATCCAGCAACAATCTCAGGACTATTAGATAACTGGGACAGCTACGAAGCTGAAGAAATGAAATTAACTGATTTAATCAGTGGCTTTGTGGATCCTAATGATGACATGACACAGGCGGTCAGTGCCACACACATCGGATCTGAGTTAAGTAAAAAGCAATTAGAAGATGAAGATAAAGACGATAAAGATGATTCCGATGAAGATGATGAAGAAGAAGGACCTAAAGGTCCCGATCCTGAAGAAGCTGCTGAAAAATTTGCTGAACTTCGTAAATTAAATCAAGTTGTTGAAGATTCCATTATCAAAAATGGTCGTGCACATGCTGAGACACGCGCAGCCATTAATGAACAGGCAGAGTTTTTCCAACAGTTCAAATTAATTCCTAAACAGTTTGACCGTATGGTAAAAGCAATCCGCTTTGCAATGAACGCTGTTCGTGTGCAGGAACGTTTAGTATTAAAGATTTGTGTTGAACAATGTAAAATGCCTAAAAAAGAGTTTATTAAACTATTTAAAGGCAACGAAACGAATCCTGCATGGTTAGAAGTGATTCTTTCAAGTGGTACTGATCATGCAGCACGGATTAGTGAATTTGAAGAAGACTTAAGACGCTGTTTAAGAAAAATGTTAGCAGTGGAAGTACAAAGTGTATTAACCATTACCAATATGAAAGGCATCTCTCGCAACATGAGCATTGGTGAAGCCAAAGCACGTCGAGCAAAAAAAGAGATGGTAGAAGCTAACTTACGTCTGGTTATCTCTATCGCCAAAAAATATACCAACCGCGGTTTACAGTTCTTAGATTTAATTCAGGAAGGTAATATCGGGTTAATGAAAGCGGTAGATAAATTTGAATATCGCCGAGGTTACAAATTTTCAACCTATGCAACTTGGTGGATCCGTCAGGCAATTACTCGCTCTATTGCAGATCAGGCACGTACTATCCGTATTCCGGTACATATGATTGAGACCATTAATAAACTTAACCGTGTCTCTCGTCAAATGTTACAGGAAATGGGACGTGAACCGCAGCCAGAAGAGCTGGCTGAACGCATGATGATGCCGGAAGATAAAGTCCGTAAGGTATTAAAAATTGCGAAAGAGCCAATCTCAATGGAAACGCCTATTGGTGATGATGAAGACTCTCATCTAGGTGATTTTATTGAAGATACAACAATTGCGCTGCCTGCTAACTGTGCTACAAGTGAAAGCCTTAAAAATGCAACTAACGATGTATTAGAAGGTTTAACTGCACGTGAAGCGAAAGTATTACGTATGCGTTTTGGTATCGACATGAATACCGATCATACTCTTGAAGAAGTCGGTAAACAGTTTGATGTAACACGTGAGCGTATCCGTCAAATTGAAGCGAAAGCATTGCGTAAACTTCGTCACCCAAGCCGCAGCGAACAACTGCGCAGTTTCTTGGATGAATAACCCAGATTAAAATCACAAAATCCTGCTTCGGCAGGATTTTTTTTCTCTAAAGAGTGACAAATAGCGAATATTATCAAGTGATATCAACAAGAGCGTAGAATAAATAAGCAAACGCATGACATATACTAGACAGACAAAAATTTACCTTATATACTCGCCTTTCAAATTTAGCCCTTCCACTCATTTGGCATAGTGGTTAGAGAAAAATTTCGCCCCTTAGCCTTAACTGGTATAGTGGTTAGAGCACAAGCTCTATATATAAAAAATTTGGCCCCTTAGCTCAGCTGGTTAGAGCATACGACTCATAATCGTCAGGTCCTCTGTTCAAATCAGAGAGGGGCCACCACATTCTAAAAGCCGTAATAGATTAAATTCTTTCACGGCTTTTTTTATACCTGCAAGAAATGGGTGTAGTTGTGGGTGTAGTTAGAGATTATTAAGCCTGCAAACTGTAATTTCACCAACGACCAATATTTCCTTTCTGATTGATACAGCTCACTTATACCAATCCGCATAAGTAAATGGTCTAAAATTGCGCAGGAAAAAGTAATGATAGCAAGACGTTTGATTAAGCAATAGCTAGCTATTGAGATTGAAAACAACGAAGCTAGCGTTAATTTTAACAAGTAAGATAGGTCAGATATTTATGCGGATTGGTATTATACCTTTGAAAATATTTTCCTCTGTCAACCTTTTGGTGTTGGTGCATATTACCCCCATGCGCATCTGAAATGGATTAGTTTAAGTAATACCCTTTTTCAATTTTACAGTAAATGCTTTAGTATGAAACGAGCGGCAGGATCAACACTGGGTTGATCTCGGCAAACAGCTCTGCATGGACAAAAACAGATTTCACCAAGGAGAATAGTAAATTTCGCTGAGATTGGAGGGCAATAAGATCAAAAAATCCGTTCAAATCAGTCTTGACTGCCGTTTGATTCTTCCTATACTAAAGCGGGTACAGCAGACTTTAAAGGCATCTCTCATAGCAATTCCATTAAATTCATGCCCATTTATGCTTGTTAAAACACATCCTAGCTAGACATAAAACTCTGTTTTAGTCTTTGTTATTAATTTTATAATTAGAGCAACTAGTTATTGCAATCAATGCCTTGCTTTCATGCGTTTTTCCAGGACCTAAATAGATCATCCAATTAGTGGAATTGGTATTACTCAAATCAGATGCGTGTCTCTCAGCAGTATAAAATGGATACTATTATGCACTTACTATTTAAATCCAAGTTACTTTTAACAATCTACCTTCTTCTATTATTGTCTCTTCTTTCCTGTAATAGCGATGCTCGGCCTACAGCTAAAAGAATTGCAGGTAACGCAGGCTCAATACTCCTGGCTGAGAGTTTTGCAACCTTCAATGAACCCTGGGCGATGACCTTTCTACCCAGCGGTGATCTCCTGATAACTGAAAAAAAAGGTACTTTACTTGTGGTTGACCTAGGTGACAGTTCCAAGGTAGTTGCTAAAATAGTTGTTAAGGGCGTACCCAAAGTAGCTTATGGTGGTCAAGGTGGTTTGGGTGATGTAATTCTCCATCCTCAGTACAAAGAAAACCACTGGATATACCTGTCCTATGCCGAAAAGGATAGCTCAGGAAACAAGGGAGCCGTCGTTGCCCGAGCTCAATTTATTCCTACATCAGCCAAGCCTCAACTGCAAAACCTTGAAGTCATCTGGCGGCAAATACCTAAAGTATCGGGCAGCGGGCATTATTCACACCGCTTGGCATTTAGTCCCGATGGAAAGCTATTTATCACTTCCGGCGAACGGCAAAAACAGGCACTAGCGCAGAGCTGGACGCAAAATTTGGGTAAGGTAATCAGACTAAACGCAGATGGTTCAGTGCCATTAGATAATCCGTTTCAGGATAAAGGATCACTCGCAAAAACCTTCTGGTCTCTTGGGCACCGCAATTTACTGGGTATCGCCTTTGATAAAAAGGGCCAACTGTGGACACACGAAATGGGCCCAAGGCACGGTGACGAATTCAACCTTACCCTTGGTGGCGATAATTATGGTTGGCCCGTTGTGTCCTGGGGTAATCAATATTCTGGTATTCCTATTCCCGATCATGATTCGCGTCCGGAGTTCAATCCACCTGAAGTATACTGGGTGCCTACGGTTGCACCATCAGGCTTGATTATATATTCCGGTGTTATGTTTCCAAAGTGGGTGAGTAATGCCTTTATCGGTGGACTCAAATCAAAATCACTGCTGCGGATAAAAATTGTAGGAGAGCAAGCCGAGGAGGTAGAACGTTTCACAATGGAAAAACGAATACGAGAGGTTGAGCAAGGGCCAAAGGGTGCAATATGGGTTCTTGAGGATAAAAAAGGGGGTCGCCTGCTACGGCTCAGTGGCTTCGAGTGAGTCACTAAATTGTTAACATTAAGCAATAAAATATAAACAACAGCTCCTCACAGACTTTGTTATCGAGTTAAGCACACCTGAAGGAGTATCGGCTCTAAAGTGGATTTAAATAAGGGTATCTGTAAAGTTCTGGTATCAACTTTATTCTGACAGCCCATTATATCGCGCAGACTAAAGGGTCGGCTAAGCAGCAATGCTGAAATACTGAAATACTGAAATGACGCTAGCATTGGAGATGATAACTGGATGGCGACGTCCTTTAGTTGATATTTCATGGCTGATTCACTGCCATCCTTGGCATTTCCTCCTATTAGCCCGCTAAATCTATTCCAGTTTATTCCCGATAAATTAATATGCATTTATTAAATAAATGCAGCACCCACTAAATTTTTTTATGGCGTAGTAACACAAATAGGCGATCATATTTGGCGATAAAGTGCATTTCTCATTAAAAAATTTCAATAACAAATATCGCCGTCTAATCTTCTCTTTTAAACAATAACCAATGGAAGCAATATAAAGATGCCTGATGATTTTCTTGCGGTAATAGACGATTTGTATTGCTATAACGGCTTTTAAAAGGAAAACGTACTCTATGGATTATTGACAACTCAAGTGATAACGATTATCATTCGCATTAAGTTTTAAATAATAACTAAAGAGGCTTTAGTATGAAAAAGACAATGACTTTTGCAGTATTACATTTCACAGTAGCTTTTACAGTGACTTACTTATTAACCGGTAGCATAGTGATTGGTGGGACAGTTGCCTTAGTTGAGCCGGCAGTGAATACCGTTGTTTTCTACTTCCATGAAAAAGTGTGGAAAAAAATTGAGGGACTAAAGGCGGAAAAAGAAATGACCCGTATTCATTCTGTCTGTTAATAATTTACAGATAGGAAATAATATTCTTCATTGTTGTAAAATAAATTGGTTAGGAAAAAATTGGCTGTCCAACTTCTGATAATATTATTAATTGATTATGCACTTATTTTTTGAATCTAAGTTTTTATTGTTGCATCTCTTGCTGCAGAAAAAGCGATTAGCATATATTCAGCTGACCGTTTTTTCTACCTATTCAAGTTATGCACTTACTATTTGAATCCAAGGATTTATATAACAGCATCAAGTTTAAATGATTAATGCCTAAAGATTTAAGGTAAGGAATTTTCGCTTCTAATTTCTTTAAATCACAGGTAAACAGATCCACGTAAACGGCCATGCCAAGCATTTTCTGGTCATAATACCAATCAGGCTTATCAACACCCAGTCTATCTTGTTTCTTGATCTTCCTCGAGCGTGCGGTAATCTCCGCTGCCAGATCAGCCACCCGTTGTTGCGAATGATAAAAAAAGTCATATTTATCACCGTATAAGTGCTGCTACTTGGCAAATAAGGCGGGGAAGTTTTTGTCTAATCGTAATACAAAAGTGCCAAATCATTTTCTGTGAGTTTAGATAAATCAATAAGTTGTAGAATGCGTTTTAAAATACACTGGCTTTCAAAGGTTAAATCCATATTTATTCTGCTTATACTGATCATTAAAATTTACCGCAACTGGCTTCGATAGCCCATTAAAGTCATTCAACATAGTATAAAATCGAACAATTTAAAATATGAATTGGCAATAACCCTGCCTTTAGCCATGCAGCTGATCCTGGTAGTGCTCTGGACAACATTATCATTCCCTGCAATACAAAAAAGCCAACAAGATGATTCCTGTTATAGCACAGCATAAAACCATGCAACCCAAAGTGAGATGTAATACCAAACACATTAATAAACTGATCCGATTTAAAATTATCCCGGCGGTTTTGTGAGCCTGAATTTTTCCTTTGAAAAAATTGATAATAAATTTAATAGCAGTCTTATTTGAACGCCAATTAGCACCAACCATGACAACAAACGCATAGCTGGTAAGGTGTATTCTATGCACCGATTATCGCTGTCCACGCTGCATGGAATGCACCCTACAGATAAAATCAGAGCAAATGCATTAACCAAGTAATCAGATTTACTCTTCAGAATCATTCCGGCGACTTTATGAGCGTAAATTTTTCCTTTGAAACAACTGATCATAAATTTAATGCTTTTGATATAACACAAGCTAAGATATCAGGCTGTATTTTGCGGCAAGAGATAAAAAGAGGTTATTTACATGAGAGGCGACAGGCGAGTTAAGGAAATAAAGAAAATTCGACAAAAATAGAAGCTAAAAAAAGCATACAGTTAACGACCCCAGTATGCTTTATGAGATTTTGATAGCGCCAATTACTTATTCACTATGAAAACTGACTCATCGTATTGTTCTCTCCAGAAGCTTTCAGCGCCTGCTCTCCAGAGAAATATTCTTTGTGATCATCGCCCATATTAGAGCCGGACATATCCTGATGTTTTACACATGCAAGACCCTGGCGAATTTCTTCTCTCTGTACGTTTTTAACATAAGCCAACATACCCATTTCACCAAAGTAATTTTTAGCAAGATTATCAGTCGACAATGCAGCAGTATGATAAGTCGGTAAAGTAATCAGGTGATGAAAAATACCAGCTTCTCTTGCCGCATCTTTCTGGAAGTTCTGAATTTGTTGGTCAGCTTCAAGGGCTAATTTAGTCTCATCATAGACTGGGCTCATCAAATCTGCGCGGTTATAAGCTGAAACATCAATACCCTCTTTCTTCCAAGCATCAAAAATCTGCTGTCTGAAGCTTAATGTCCAATTAAATGATGGACTGTTATTATAAACAAGCTTGGCATTTGGAACCGCTTCGCGAATACGGTTAACCATACCGGCAATTTGCCCAACGTTAGGTTGTTCCGTTTCAATCCACAATAAATCAGCACCGTTCTGCAGAGAAGTAATACAATCAAGCACTACTCGATCTTCGCCAGTATCAGGTTTAAAACGTACTAGGCCATTGGCTAAACGGTTTGGTTTAATCAGTTCTCCGCCACGACTTAGTACCATATCACCAGAGTTTAACTGCTCTAAAGAATTAAGTACTTCACCGTCGATAAAATTATTATACTGCTCAGCAAGATCGCCAGATGCTTGAGATACTGGAATTTTTTGAGTTAAGCCTGCACCTAAAGAATCCGTTCGTGCAACAATAACACCGTCTTCCACACCCAACTCCATAAATGCATAACGTACTGCATTAATCTTAGCCAAAAAGTCTTCATGCGGTACAGTTACTTTGCCATCCTGGTGACCACACTGCTTGGCATCGGATACCTGGTTTTCAATCTGAATACAACAGGCTCCCGCTTCAATCATTTTTTTAGCTAGTAGGTAAGTTGCTTCTTCATTACCAAAACCCGCATCGATATCGGCGATAATAGGTACGACATGTGTGTCGAATTCATTGATTTTCTTTAGCGCCGCCTGCGCTGCTACTTGATTACCTTGATCATTGGCTGCATCTAACTCTTGAAAGACATGGCCAAGTTCACGGGCATCCGCTTGTTTTAAAAAAGTGTAAAGCTCTTCTATTAACATTGGAACACTGGTTTTTTCATGCATTGACTGGTCAGGAAGCGGACCAAATTCAGAGCGCATTGCCGCAACCATCCAACCGGAAAGATATAAATAAGTGCCTTTAGTTGTCGTAAAATGCTTTTTAATAGAGATCATTTTTTGCTGACCGACAAATCCATGCCAGCAACCAAGAGACTGAGTATAGTTTTTACTGTCGGTATCGTATGCATCCATATCTTCACGCATTATTTTCGCTGTGTATTTAGCAATATCAAGACCGGTTTTAAAGCGGTTTTGTGAGCGCAAACGAGCAACGTACTCAGGATTAATCGCTTTCCAAGCATCACCCTGTTGTGAAATAACATTATTAGCATTATTTTTTTCAGTATTATAATTCATGATAAACTCTCTCTCAGTAGTTGAATCCATTAGTGGTTAGATTAATTTCCTAGAATGGGTTATTTCTAGGAAATTTTTGCAAACATTCTGTACTCATGTAATAACGGTTCCGTATACCCATTGGGTTGATCGTAACCTTCAAAAATTAACGCTTCTGCAGCCTGAAATGCGTAATTTGTTTCATAATTAGGAGACATGTTCTGATAACCAGGTACCCCTGCATTTTGTTTATCTACAATTTTTGCCATATTGCACATAATGTGGCTTACTTGCTCGGTATTACATATATCGTGTTTTAACCAGTTGCTGATATGCTGACTTGAAATACGCAGGGTGGCACGATCCTCCATTAATCCAACATTGTTAATATCGGGCACTTTTGAACAACCTATGCCCATTTCAACCCAGCGCACCACGTAACCTAAAATGCCCTGAATATTGTTCTCTAACTCTTTTTCAATTTCTTTCGACGACAAGGGATAATCACTCGGCATAATCGGAAGGGTTAACAAATCCGTCAGCTTGGCAGCCGGGCGCTGCGCTATTTGCAGCTGTTCTTTAAAAACGTCTACCTTATGATAATGCAGAGCATGCAATGTCGCGGCGGTAGGCGACGGCACCCACGCAGTATTTGCTCCGGATAAAGGATGTTGAATTTTTTCATTCATCATTTTTTTCATTTCATCGGGCATTGCCCACATACCTTTACCAATCTGCGCTTTTCCAGAGAATCCGCAGGCGAGTCCAACATCTACATTGTTATTTTCGTAAGCATCAAACCAGGGCATAGTTTTAATCAGTGCTTTAGGATAAACAGCACCCGCTTCTTTACTGGTATGGATTTCATCACCGGTTCTGTCTAAGAAACCGGTATTAATAAAGACCACCCGGGATTTTGCTGCCCGAATACACTCTTTGAGATTTACCGATGTACGGCGTTCTTCATCCATAATGCCGAGCTTAATGGTATTAGGCTGTAGTTTAAGCATCTTCTCCACACGGCTGAACAAATCACAGGTGAAAGCGACTTCGTCTGGCCCGTGCATTTTGGGCTTAACAATATAGATGCTGCCGCTGCGGCTATTGTGGATCTTATTACCGCTCTTTTCCTGTAAATCAATACTGCCGATTAACGCAGTAATAGCCGCATCAATAATACCTTCGGGGGCATTATTGCCCTCACTGTCCTGGATTAAATCGCTACCCATTAAATGACCAACATTACGCACCATCAGCAAAGCTCGCCCATGAACAACATATTTCTCACCGTCTTTGTCGATGAAGGCTTTGTCCTGATTAAGCTGCCGTTTCACCTGTTTACCGTCTTTGCTGAAATTTGCGCTTAAATCACCTTTAATTAAACCCAACCAGTTTTTGTAGGCTTCAACTTTATCCTGCGCATCCACAGCCGAAATCGAGTCTTCAAAATCCATAATAGTGGTCAGAGCAGATTCTATTTGGATATCATCAATACCGGAAAGATCTGAACAGCCAATTTTTCCGTGACGATCAATCATAATACCGATATGCAAGCCATTGTTTTTCAGAAGAAGATAACTCGGATCGCTTTTTGAGCCATCCAATGCAATAAACTGAGCAG
>JBLHWW010000085.1:0-15970 GCA_047629075.1 Psychromonas sp.
CCGTGGAGAGGCTTTATCCGTGATTGCGGATCAATATGGCACTACGACTGAAACCCTTAAAAGCTTTAATAATTTGTCTTCCACAATCCTTGCGATAGGACAAAAAATCAACATTCCAGGATCTTCTGTTAACGAGCCAGTTGTTCGAGCGGCAAGTGTTCATCGGGTTGGGCGTGGAGAGGCTTTATCCGTGATTGCAGCCGAATACAACACCACCACTGAAACCCTTAAAAACTTTAATAATTTGTCTTCCACAACCCTTGCGATAGGACAAAAAATAAAAATACCGGCGGAAAAAATCGAGCTTGCTCAGTTGATACCGGTTAGGCCTGATTCGCATAAGGTCAGCAGCGGCGAGTCTCTGTCGGTCATTGCAAATCGTTACGCCATAAGTTCCGGTAACCTGAAAGCTTATAACAAGTTGAACTCAAATTCATTATTGATAGGTCAGCTTCTACAAATTCCAAGGACTGATTATGTTGCCTCGATGCTGGTGAAAATACAAAAAGAGCGGCTACACAGGGTAAAATCAGGAGAATCGTTATCGGTGATAGCGCAGCGTTACGGCACCATCGCCAGCACCCTTAAAACCTTTAATAATCTGTCTTCCATGACACTTGCTATCGGGCAAAAAATAAAAATACCGGGGGATAATAAAGCAATGCCAGTTAGAGCAAGTTCACATAAGGTCAGCAGTGGAGAGTCTTTGTCGGTTATTGCCGAGCGTTATCAAATTGCTGCAAATAATTTAAAAGCCTATAACAAGTTGAATTCAAGTTCATTATTGATAGGCCAGGTTCTGCAAATCCCTGCGGGCGATTATATTGCTCCTGTAAAAAAAGACTGGCTACATAAGGTTAAAGCGGGAGAGTCTTTATCTGTAATAGCACAACGTTACGATACTACTAGCGCACTATTAAAAGCCCATAACAGGCTAAGTTCGACCACTGTTTTTATTGGCCAAAAGATTAAAATTCCATTACCTGGTTATGTTATACAAGAGCATAAAGTACGCAGTGGTGAATCACTTTCAGTGATTGCTAGTCGTTATGGTACAACTAGTGACGTGATCAAAGAATTTAATAAACTCAGTTCAACTTTGCTTAGGGTTGGTCAAGTTTTAACCATTCCTGTTAGTTAATCGTTTTCGGATACCCGTGTTTATGCCTATTCAAATTTTAGCTCCTCGCCTGGCCAACCAAATTGCTGCGGGCGAGGTTGTTGAACGCCCTGCCTCCGTGGTTAAAGAGCTGATTGAAAACAGCTTGGATGCCGGGGCGACAAAAATTGAGATCGATATCGAAAAGGGCGGCGCAAAATGTATCCGTGTTAAAGACAATGGTGCAGGCGTTTGTCAAGAGCAGCTGACTCTGGCATTAAGCCGGCATGCGACCAGTAAAATAAGTCATTTAGACGATCTTGAAGCCATTGTCAGCTTGGGTTTTCGCGGAGAAGCCTTAGCCAGTGTCAGTTCTGTCTCGCGCCTAACGTTTACATCTAAACCTAGCTCTCAGGATCAAGCCTGGCAAGCGATTGCTGAAGGCCGGGATATGAAAGTGAATATTCAACCTGCTGCACATCCGCAGGGCACAACCGTGGAGGTTCTGGATCTGTTTTTTAATACGCCCGCCAGAAGGCGGTTTTTAAAAACAGAAAAAACAGAATTTCAGCATATTGACGAGTTGATTCGGCGCATCGCATTAAGCCGTTTTGAAATTACTTTTATACTTAAACACAATCATAAAATTGTTCGTCAGTATCGCGCCACACAGACACAAAATCAGCAGGAAAAACGTCTTGCCTCTATTTGTAGTGAAAGTTTTGTCAGCAGCGCCTTATATTTTCAAAATAGCGATAATGCGTTAAAAATATCCGGTTGGGTCTCGGATAGCCTCTCTGCACGGTCATCAAATGATGTGCAGTACTGCTATATCAACGGCAGGATGATTCGCGATAAATTAATTAACCATGCCATCAAACAGGTTTACGCATATTCTTTGCCCCTGGGGAAATTCCCCGGTTACGTTATCTATATTGAATGTAATCCGGATCAAGTGGATGTGAATGTGCACCCTTCAAAACATGAGGTACGTTTTCATCAGGCGCGTTGGGTACATGATTTTATCGTCAGCACTCTGACGGTGACCCTAAATGAATCTCCGTTGTTAGGAGAACCACAAGACCAATCTAAATCCAGTGGTCACGCTTATTTACCGGTCAGCAGCGAAGATGAAAAACCTGATACTCAGTATGAGCCCAAAAAACAAAATACAAGTGCCGGGCGTGCTAGTGAGCAAAACGCCTCGTCATCTTCAGGTTATGCCAAGCGCGCAGAAAACCCGCAACAGGATCAGGCGAAAATGGCTGCCTATTGTGATTTTGTCGCGGAGGCTCACTTACCTTTTTCGGCAGAAAAACGACCATTATCGGCTCTGTCTGATCTGGATTTTGCGAATGTCCTGTGCTTGATCGGCAGGCAATATTTATTAATTAAGCTCAATGTAAAGCAGCAGCTGCTCAATACTGATTCGCCTTTTTTGGTGTTGTCCCTGGAAAAAGCTGATTTAATGATTAAGCAAACTGAGTTGTTTTCTGCCTGGTCCAATGGAGAAGTGATAGCACAACCTTTGTTATTACCTGTGCGTGTGGAGCTTGATGCGCTTTTATTGAAAATCAGCGAAGACTTTAATGAGTTATTTATGCGCTTAGGTTTTGTTTTTAAAAGACAGAGCGGTAAGCTGATTATTAGTAAAGTGCCGGCGTTACTCCGGCAGGCGCCGGTGGCGAAAATTATTCCCGAGTTATTAACCTTTTTAAGTCAAAGAGATAATAATATGGATGTACAGCAGGTTGGTCTCTTTTGTGCATTTTTAGTTAAAACATTAAAACAGCAGCAAGCCGAAAACAGTCATTGGACTGAGCAAACTGCCACAGCGCTTTTTGATTTATTACTTTCATTATTCTCAGAACAGCTTGATGACTGGCAGACAGAATTATTTAGAGTGCCCGATTTATCATTATTAGTACAAGGTTTTTTACATGAATAACTACCCCACTGCCCTTTTTTTAATGGGGCCGACCGCTTCTGGAAAAACCGATTTAGCCATAAAATTAGCCCTACAATGTGACTGTGAAATTATCAGTGTTGATTCCGCATTAATTTATAAAGGCATGGATATCGGGACGGCCAAACCAAGCAATGCCGAGCTGCAACAAGTGCGGCATGCTCTGGTTGATATTCTTGATCCGCTTGAGTCTTACTCGGCTGGTGACTTTCGGGAAGATGCATTAAAGTTAATGCAGGAGATCACTGACCGCGGTCATACTCCATTACTCGTGGGGGGGACTATGCTGTATTACAAAGCCTTAGTAGACGGATTATCCCCGTTACCCAGTGCCAACCCGGAAATACGTGCGCAGATAGAGAAAGAAGCGCTAGAAAATGGCTGGCAGGCTTTACATGATAAGCTTGAGCAGATAGATCCCGTGTCAGCTGCACGTATCCATGTTAATGATCCCCAGCGTTTAGCGCGTGCACTTGAGGTTTTCCGCATCTCAGGAAAAAGCTTAACGGAACTGACACAAGTTAAAAGTGATCCTATTCCTTATCACATTAAACAATTCGCCATCGCACCCGCTGAAAAAAGCGTATTACATGCGCGTATCGAGCAACGTTTTGAGCTAATGCTAGAATCTGGGTTTGAGCAAGAGGTGTGCAAACTTTATCAACGCGGCGATTTGCATTTAGATTTACCCTCAATGCGCTGTGTTGGTTACCGGCAAATGTGGGAATATTTACAAGGGACAATGGATTATGAGGAAATGCGCTTTCGTGGCATTGTAGCAACCAGACAACTCGCGAAACGGCAAATGACTTGGTTACGCGGTTGGAAGGATGTAACTTGGCTTGAAACAGACGATGTGAATAATTTTGAACGAATCAAGAAAGTGTTATAAGCCGTAACCAACTGATTTGCCCTATGGCAAGACTTTTTATTAAAACCCTGGGGTTACGCGGTTGGAAAGATGTAACTTGGCTTGAAACAGACGATGTGAATAATTTTGAACGAATCAAGAAAGTGTTATAAGCCGTAACCAACTGATTTGCCCTATGGCAAGACTTTTTATTAAAACCCTGGGGTTACGCGGTTGGAAAGATGTAACTTGGCTTGTAACTCGGGGCACTGATAATTTTGAACAGATCAAAGCGATGTTATAAGTAACTATAAACCATCAGAAGAGTGTTGTAATGACTAGAAAGGCAGTAGTAAAGGCCTTCTTTTATGAATATTAAGTAGAATTTTAAAAGAAAATCAACAATCAAGCCTCTGTTTTGACTGTTGGCGCTGCTAGAAAGTGTTACGGATCAAAATTTTGAGCAATCAAATCGGTTTTTATTTAACCATTGTTTATACTGAGCAGGTATTAATAACTATTGAATAACAGTGCATTGAAACTATCTAATAATAATAATAGGGAAACCCAATGTCAAAAGGACAGTCACTTCAAGACCCATTTTTAAATGCGTTACGCAAAGAGCATATTCCAGTTGCAATTTATTTAGTAAATGGCATCAAGTTACAGGGACAAATAGAGTCTTTTGATCAATTTGTTATTCTGTTGAAAAATACGGTCAGTCAAATGGTTTACAAACATGCTATTTCAACCGTTGTCCCTGCGCGGGCGATCGCGGCAATTCCACACGTTGAAAATGATTAAGCATAAAAACAGGTTATCGATTAATTTTGGCTTGCTTTGCGCAGGCTTTTTTTTTATATAATATGACCGTCTTATTATATACTTTATTTTTATCCTATCCTTAAGTGGCTTATGTTAGGATGATAATTCTTACTTTTCTTGTAAATTGGAGATTTATTTGTTTGATCGTTACGAAGCCGGAGAACGGGCTGTTTTAGTTCATATCACTTTTTCTGATGAGAATAAAAAAGAAGATCTTGATGAACTAAAACATTTAGTGAGTTCTGCTGGTGTAAATACACTTGATACTATTACCGGTCCCCGCAACGCACCGCATGCTCGTTATTTTGTCGGCACGGGTAAAGCACAAGAAGTTGCTGATGCGGTCAAAACACTGGGTGCTAATGTAGTTGTTTTTAATCATGCATTGACCCCGGCTCAACAGCGTAATTTAGAAGCATTATGCGAATGTTTAGTGTTAGACAGAACCGCGTTGATTTTAGATATTTTTGCCCAACGTGCACGGACTTATGAAGGTAGACTGCAGGTAGAATTAGCGCAACTACGTTATCTTTCTACGCGACTTATTCGTGGCTGGACGCATTTGGAACGACAAAAAGGGGGTATCGGATTACGTGGGCCGGGTGAAACGCAATTAGAAACCGATAGACGTTTACTGAGAGCACGGATCAGTACCATCAAATCGCGTTTAGCAAAAGTGGAGAAACAGCGAGATCAGGGGCGCCGCGCTCGCAAGCGGAACGAAGTGCCAACCCTTGCATTGGTTGGATATACTAATGCGGGTAAATCCACGCTATTTAATCACCTTACCAATGCAGGTGTTTACGCTGCCGATCAACTATTTGCGACACTTGACCCTACGCTGCGTAAAGTTGATGTCGTTGATGTCGGCACTTGTATTTTAGCTGATACTGTCGGTTTTATTCGTCACTTGCCGCATGATTTGGTCGCGGCCTTTAAAGCCACACTGCAGGAAACCCGTGACGCTACATTATTATTACATATTGTAGATTGTGCAGATCCCTGTTACCACGATAATATCGTGGCTGTGCAAACAGTCTTAGATGAGATTGGTGCCGATGATGTGCCGCAGCTGATGATCATGAATAAAATTGATGACGTTGATGGTATCGAGCCACATGTTGATTTTGATGAGTTGGGAAAGCCTGCGAAGGTGTGGTTATCTGCACAAACTGGTGCAGGTGTAGAGCTGTTATTTGAATCGTTAACCACGCTCTTATCGGGACAGATTCTTTCGCTGCAGCTTGCTATACCATCAGAAAAGGGAAAATTACGCGCTTTATTTTACCAGCTAGACTGTATTGAAGATGAGTCTTATGCTGAGAATGGCGATTCTATATTGGATATTCGTTTAAATGCTATTGAGTGGCAGCGCTTGATAAAACAGCAGGATGTCTCCATAGAGGAGTATGTGGTTAACGCTAAATAGTTTTTTTTGATCAACTCACCGCATATTATGTCATGTTTTCTTTATTATTAGAGTGAACATTGCTACATTGCTTAACACTTTTTTGTATTATTAAATCGGGAGCTATATATGGCTTGGAACGAACCGGGAAAAGATAAAGACCCGTGGAAAAACAATGATAAAAAGAAAGATCAGGGACCGCCTGATCTTGATGTCATTTTCCAGAAATTATCAAAATTACTCAGTGGTTTGTTTGGCAAAAAGCCTTCTTCAGACGACAGTGGTAATAAGAATAGTGGTAATATTGCCATTATTGCCGTGTTTGCACTAATTGCTATTGTTTGGTTTGTCAGTGGTTGGTACACAATTAAAGAATCTGATCGTGGTGTCGTATTACGTTTTGGTGCTTATCATTCTCAAGTTGAAGCGGGTTTGCATTGGAATCCAAAGTTTGTTGATCAAATTATTCCGATTAACGTTGAAGCATTTCGCACGATGCCAACAACTGGCTTCATGCTGACGGAAGATGAAAATATTGTTAAGGTTGCCATGGAAGTGCAGTACCGCATTATCGCGCCGGAGAAATACTTGTTTAGCGTTACTAATGCCGATAACAGTTTATTACAAGCATTAGACAGTTCATTACGTTTTGTTGTTGGCCATTCAACGATGGATGATGTGTTAACAACAGGCCGTGAAGTGGTGCGCCAAGAAACATGGGTAATGATCGACGAGATTACCGCATCGTACAATTTAGGCATCGACATTGTGGACGTTAACTTACAACAAACCCGTCCGCCTGAAGAAGTGAAAGATGCTTTTGATGATGCTATTGCGGCACAGGAGGATGAACAGCGTTTTATACGTGAAGCTGAAGCTTATGAACGTGAAAAAGCACCCATTGCTCGTGGTCAGGTGAAACGTATTGAACAGCAGGCATTAGCCTATAAAGAAGGTCTGATTTTAAAAGCAGAGGGTGAAGTGGCCCGCTTTAATCAATTATTACCTCAATATCAGGCTAACCCTGAAGTGACGCGTCAACGTCTCTATCTGGAAACAATGGAATTGGTATTAGATAACACTTCTAAAGTGCTTATTGATAATAATGCAGGTGGTAATTTAACTTTTCTTCCATTGGATAAATTGATGGGTGGAAGCACCGCTAAAGCAGGGGTTAAGAATGGCGTTTCAGAAATTGAAACACGTTCACGTGCCGATGAAAAAGCAGATCAAGATGAACGAGCGGGTGGAAATATTCCGCTGAGTCGCAGTAGTAACAGAAGCTCTGGGAGAGACTACTAATGAATAAATTATTAATACTTCCAGCACTGATTATTGCGATGCTTTTCAGTAGTGCATTTGTTATCACGGAAGGGCAGCACGGCATAGTAACGCAGTTTAGTAAAGTTAAACGTGACTCAGCGGGAGAGCCTGTTGCTTATCCGCCAGGCTTACACTTTAAAATTCCTTTTATTGATTCTGTGCGCAGCATGGATACGCGTATTCAAACCTTGGATGATAAAGCGGATCGCTTTGTGACTTCTGAGAAAAAAGATTTAATCATCGATTCTTATGTGAAATGGCAGATTGATGATTTAGCGGTTTATTTTCTGGCAACAGGCGGTAATAAAATGCAGGCTGAAGCTTTACTTAAACGTAAAATCAATAATGGATTACGCAGTGAGATAGGTTCGCATACTATTAAGGACATTGTCTCGGGTAAACGCGGTCAAGTGATGGAAACAGCACTGAAACGTATGGCCCGTTCAAGTGAATTAGGTATTAAGGTAGTTGATGTTCGTATTAAACGAATCAATTTACCTGAAGAAGTCAGCAACAGTGTTTACAAGCGGATGCGTGCTGAGCGAACAGCGGTGGCAAAAGAACATCGTTCTAAAGGTCAAGAGCAATCAGAAGTGATTCGCGCTAATATTGACCGTAAAGTATCTATCATGCTCGCTCAAGCGAATAAAGAATCTTTGCAGATTCGCGGTGTGGGTGATGCAGAGTCTTCACAGATATATGGCGACTCTTATTCACAGGATGCTGAGTTTTTCTCTTTTTTACGCAGTATGAAAGCGTATGAAAAAAGTTTTACTGGAAAAGATGACGTCATGGTCTTAAGCCCTGACTCTGACTTCTTTAAGTATATGAACAATAAAGATTAATTTTAATTTTTCTTATGGAAAAAGGGCGGTTTACCGCCCTTTTTTGTGTCTTCAATAAAGCCGTATATGGATTAGTTCGTAAAGATCTGAACATCGTGCTTGAAATTCAGGTTTAATGTTTGCTAAAATCTGCGTTTAATTCGCTAGAGATATGTAATTCTGATGGGAAATAATGTAGTAGTACTTGGCACTCAATGGGGTGACGAAGGTAAAGGCAAGGTCGTAGACCTGCTAACTGACAAAGCACAATGGGTTGTTCGCTATCAAGGTGGGCACAATGCCGGTCACACACTTGTAATTGATGGTGAGAAAACAGTTCTTCATCTTATCCCATCGGGAATCCTGCGCGATAACGTAAAATGTGTTATCGGAAACGGCGTGGTGTTATCACCAGAAGCTTTATTAGAAGAGCTGAAAATGCTTGAAGATCGCGGTGTGCCTGCAAAACAACGTTTGCATATTAGTGAAGGCTGTCCTTTAATTCTTCCGTATCATATTGCCCTTGATGCTGCACGTGAACTTGCTCGTGGTGATAAAGCGATTGGTACAACAGGCCGTGGTATTGGTCCTGCATATGAAGATAAAGTTGCTCGCCGCGGATTACGCGTAGATGATCTCTTCAATATGGAAACCTTTGCGGTCAAGCTGAAGGAAGTGATTGATTACCATAATTTCCAATTAGTTAATTACTACAAAGTAGAAGCAGTTAACTTTGATGAAGTATTAAAACAGGTGCAAAATGTTGCAGACCTGCTTATTAGTCTGGTTATCGATGTAACAGACGAACTTGATAAAGCCCGTTTACGTGGTGAAAATATCCTGTTTGAAGGTGCTCAGGGCACTCTGCTTGATATTGACCACGGCACTTATCCTTATGTAACCTCTTCAAATACAACCGCTGGTGGTGTTGCTACGGGCAGTGGTTTTGGTCCTGCTCATATCGATTATGTATTAGGTATTGTCAAAGCTTATACTACACGTGTTGGATCGGGTCCTTTCCCAACTGAATTGTATGATGGTGTCGATAAACTTGATCCGGCTGGTAAACATCTTGGTACGGTCGGGCATGAGTTTGGCGCAACAACAGGTCGTTTACGTCGTACAGGCTGGTTTGATGCCGTTGCCATTAAACGTGCGGTGCAATTAAACAGTATTACCGGTTTCTGCTTAACTAAACTTGATGTTTTAGATGGCTTGGAAGAAATTAAAATATGTACGGCCTACAAAATGCCCGGCGATAAACTGGTAGATGTTCCGCCAATGTGTGCAGATGGTTATGAGCAAGCAGTACCTGTTTATGAAAGCATGCCTGGCTGGACTGAAAGTTCATTCGGGTTAACATCATTCGACGCACTGCCAGAAAATGCGAAGGCATATGTCAGACGCTTAGAAGAAGTGACGGGCATACCTATGGACATTATCTCGACAGGTCCGGATCGTAATGAAACTATTCTTCAGGTTAATCCGTTTAACTAAGTAAATGTTCAGATCTTAATAAAAAGCCCTTATACTTGTAAAGTAATAAGGGCTTTTTTGATCTATTGGCAGTCTGAAATTTATTGAAATTCCTGCTATTACAGCGATAATAAACCAGCCTTTTTCAACTCGAGTAGGAACTGTTTATTTTTCGAGATTTTTTTGCAGCAGTTTGTAGATTCTTTATACAAGGCAAAGCTTATGCAGTGTAGTTACTCGACATAAATAAGCGATAATGCAGTAGAAAGTGCGCACAAATCCTGCCCTTTGGCACAAACTCCTGAGCCGATGGAGGTCGATCTTTTTTATTGTACACAGTGTCCAAATGTTGATTTTATTCAGTATATTAATCAATTGGCCAATTAGGCTAATATTAATTTACATTTGATGAATACAAATAACAAAGGTTTTAACGGCAAAAAAACAGATATTTGGTTTTGTGGTCCCAATAATTTTGCAAAAAAATTACAGTCTGATTTTGCGCAATTAGGCTTTAATGCAAGTAAATTTCATCATGAATTATTTGAAATCCGCTGATAGATTAAGGATGCTTAACCTTTCAAATACAAATTTTATGCAATATAAAAGTGTTCTAAGTAAAGCATGAGGAGATTGTTCTTGCGTATGATTGTGTAATCAGCTTTCACGCAACCCTGTCCGCTTTTAAAAAATAGCATGACGGCTTGATGGGAACGATAGCGTTTGAAGAAAAATATCGATTTCATTAGTATCTTGATTTGCAGCTCGGCATTGATAATGTAAAACACCATTAATCTTCATGAACACCTCATCCAGAGACCCTCGATTATTTTTTATCTGCTTAGAATAACTTAAACCGTGCTTTTTACACCACGACGGGCCATTTCCACCCTGAGTACCATCCCTTGTAATGCAAATAATGCTTGGAATTCTCGAAAGCTAAGTGTTGAAAACTGATACTGCCAAAGAGCTGAGTAGGGTAATGATAACCTGCATAGATACTAGAATTTTTCATCTACAGATTATCGCATAATTAGTTTAGCGGTTGTTAAGTTGAGAATACTGTGCAGAATTATAATATTACGAACATTAATGTGCTCGAAAGCATACTTTCTCCGCGTCGATGTTTGACATTTGTTAATAGAGTGTAAGCTCGTTGTTAATGGGTAGTCCTCTTTTATTACACCTAAGCTTTTCTCAGTCGAAACGTTTGCTGGCTGCCACAAATAGCCAAGGTTTTAACATAGTGAACATCAATATCCTCTCATCTAAAGGCTAAGGGCTTTAAAAATAGATAGTTGCCCTAGAGTAAGTCACTGCGAGAGCATGTATAAACTCACTAGAATGAATCACTATTCCTCATTGCCAGTCTTTATTCGCTATTTTTATTTCATCATTTCACTAGCCTCTTCTGGTCGGACTCCCCTAGGATGAAAGCTTTAATAGCAAATTCACCATCGGTATTCAGGTGCACATGAATGCAATGTACTGACCTTGTTGACATACTTCGGCAAGGATAAATATTACAAATTGTATATGTAATTAAACAGGTAATGATCAATGCCCAAAAAAATAAAAAATGTTAATAAAGCGATTATAGAGACGCTATGTTGCGAGTAAAAAAAAAATATTCTGGTATTGGATTTAGACTTGTTTTTGCGTTCAGTGTACTCGCTCTGTCGACTATTTTGGTCTTCAGTGTTTCATACTCAACGTTTAATGAAACGTTAAGCCGACTGACAAAAATCCAACAGGAAGATATGGTTTCTTTAGAGGAAGCCGCCCGGCTTAATGATCTTGCTCGCGTCATTATTGCAACTTCATTTATTATTCTTTCTGCTGAATCTGATCAAGAGCGTCACCAAGCGAACAATGAAATTGAATATTCTCTTGCCACTATGAGTGAATTAATGAGTAATTTTCCGGATTATAATCATTATTTCAAAAATCTTATTAGTCAGATTAATTACAATATAAGCCTCCTTTATGCCAATGAATTAAAAATACAGGTATTAAATACAGAGTTCAGAGAGCTTTTAGGTGGTTTATTCCCTTATTTGAGTGAGACGGATCAATGGTTTTCGATGTTAACAGCAGAGCAAAGGTTACGTATTGATCACAGTAAGCTGAGAAGATTACTTCATTATCAATTTGGTCTGGCTGAAAAACTCTATAATGACCTTACATATAATGAGCTTGATAACACTATTTTGCGATTAGAAAATGTGGGTAATGATTGGTGGGTATATTGGCAAAGAGGGCAGTTAGAGGGCCATTATGGAGAACTAAAAAAACGCCTTTTATTAATCAAGAATATGATGTCCAGAAAAGGCAAGCTGTTTGAACTAAAGAATCAGGAGATTGATTTAAGCTATCAACAGAAATTTCTCTGGGAGAATAGTCGATTGCAAATACATCAACTTGCAGTGCAAATGGAAAGTTATGCTCAACGAGTGAACAAACAGGTTGATGATGAAATTGATCTAACAAAAAAAAGGTTAACGACAAATATGGCGTTAGCACTTTTAATTTCATTTTTTAGTCTTTGCGCCGCGATATTTTTTTCCTGGTTTTATGTTAAAAATAATATTTTGCAACGCATTCGTGATTTGCAATCAAGCATGCGTTTAATTTCTTCGGGAAAACTTAACACGCTAATTAATATCAAAGGGCATGATGAGATCGCTGAAATGGCCAAAGACGTTCTTTTATTTCAAGAAAATTCCCACAAATTGGAGCAAACCAATAAACAACTAATATCGTTACAAAATGAATTAGTACAATCAGGAAAGTTGGCTGCTTTGGGGGAGCTCAGTGTGGGTATAACACATGAAATAAACCAGCCATTAACAGCTGTCAATAGCCACTTGCATAGTGCCTCAATTTGGTTGGAAAGAAAGCAGCTAGATAAGGTAAAAAATAACTTATGCAAGATAGAAAAACTACTCGCTAAGACCTCGGTAATAACCCAGCATTTAAAATCATTTGCACGTAAATCTGATGGAAAAATTGAAAAAGTCAGTGTTAATAACGTGATCACAGAGGCACTCGAACTGTTATCAAGCCGTATTGATAATGGCAAATGTACTATTACTTATATTAATATTAATAACTATTTTGTTTGGGCAAATGCAATCCGTCTTGAACAGGTCATGGTTAATATTATTGCGAATGCTTTGGATGCCGTGGCAGGAGTAAATGAAGCTAATATTAATATTTCTCTGACAGAAAATGACGACACTATTTTTATAAAGGTGAAAGATAACGGTGAAGGTATTTCAAGTGATGATTTAGCCCATATTTTTGATCCTTTTTTTAGCAAAAAGATGGTCGGGAAGGGACTGGGTTTAGGTCTGTCGATTACTTTTAATATTATTAAAGATTTTAATGGCAACTTGTCGGTACAGTCAGAGTTAGGAAAAGGTGCGACTTTTGCCATTGAATTAAAAAAAATAAAAAGAGATTCTTCTAAAAATGGATAAGACTAAAACAGTTGTATTGATCGACGATGAAATAGATGTACTTGAAGCCTTAATGGAAATGCTTGAGCTAGAAGGCTTTGACGTATTGCCGTTCACGGATCCTAAAGTGGCTTTAAGATCCTTAAGGCCAGGTTGTTATTGCATTGTTCTATGTGATCTTAAAATGCCTCATATTGATGGTTTGACACTGCTGGACTCGGTTAAAAAACGTGTACCTGGTTTGCCAGTTTTATTAATGAGTGGGCATGGTGATATTCCGATGGCTACTCAAGCAATAAAGAATGGTGCTTATGATTTTTTAGAAAAACCGATGGTGCCGTCGGATTTAATTATAAAATTAAATGCAGCCTTTGCTTCTCTTAAATTAGAAATACCAGACTGCTCTTTGGATAATAATAAATCACTTACCATAGAGGAACTTGTCATTGGAGAATCAAGGAGTACAGAGCAGATAAGGCAACAAATACTGCTGTTGGCAAAAACTGGGGTTGATACGATTATTAATGGTGATACTGGCACAGGAAAAGAAGTGGTTGCGAATGCCTTGCATCAATTTAGCCAAAGAAGAGATCAGGCTTTTGTTGCAATTAACTGTGGAGGTATGACCGAGAGTATTATTGAAAGTGAATTATTTGGCCACGAATTAGGTTCATTCACGAATGCAAGTAAGAAACGCATTGGTAAAATAGAGCTCGCAAATAATGGGACACTGTTTCTCGATGAGGTTGAGAGTATGCCTATCTCAGTGCAAATAAAACTATTACGTGTATTGCAGGAAAGGGTGGTTGAGCGTGTTGGTGGCAATAAACTTATTCCTGTTAATCTTGTTGTTATTGCTGCGAGCAAAGCAAATCTAGAAGCGTTAAGTGATCAAGGTCTTTTTAGGAAAGATTTGTTTTATCGTTTAAATGTTGCCAGTATCAATATACCCAAGTTGAATAATCGGATTGAAGATGTGCATCCTCTATTTTGTCACTTTGTGAAAAAATCCTGCCAAAAATTTCAAACTCAATCACCCATTCTTCTATGTGCACAATTACTTGCGCTTAATATGCACGACTGGCCCGGTAATGCCCGTGAATTAAGAAATGTTGCCGATAGGTTTGTATTAGGTATCGACGGACAAGGTTTTAATTTGCAGAACACTGTTGCAACAAATTCGGACGAAGGTTTTGATTTTGATCTGCAAATGGAAGGTTATGAAAAAGCGCTGTTATCGGAAGCATTAGCAAAATCAGAAGGTAATATTAATGCTTCCTCTGAGCAGCTGAACCTGCCCAGAAAAACGTTATATCGTAAATTAAAAAAATATAATATTAATAAATCAGACTTTAGGACGAAGGTAAATAAAGGGACATGAATGACCCTTTAGGCTGTTTTTACTGATTAACTAAAATGACTAAACTGACTCAAATATATTGTTCCTTTTCTTTCTTGATGTTTAATGTGTTGATTTGTATGTTTTTATTTATTTTGGCATAAGAGTTGCTACATAAGTATTGATAGGTTAATCATAAATACATAACAAAAAGGAAGTCATATGAACAAATTATACCAAGGATTAATTCTTGCAACTGCATTATCTGTACCGACACTAGCACTTGCTGAACAGTGTAAAAATCGAGGTGTACTTGATGATAGGTACTGTGATGAAAATAATGATTTAGTGGCTGATTCGCCTAAAGACCCGGAAAAATGGCGAGACCCTAGTACATTAGTTTTTACTTATACACCCGTTGAAGATCCTGCTGTTTATAAAGATGCCTTTAAAGATTTCCAGGAGCATTTAAGTAAAATCACAGGCAAACGTGTTATTTATTACACTGTTCATTCTAACTCTGCGCAAGTTGAAGCAATGCGTTCCGGTCGTTTACATATTGCTGGATTTTCCACTGGCCCTACAGGCTACGCAGTTAATTTAGCAGGTTATGTTCCGATTGCAGTTAAAGGCACGGCGGAAGGTTTTGAGGGATATAATCTTATTACTATCACTAGAAAAGATAGTGGTATTAATGAAATGTTAGATCTAAAAGAAAGAAAAGTAGCGCATACTTCTGCTTCTTCAAATTCGGGTAATTTAGCGCCTCGTGCTCTATTTCCCCCTCAAGGCATAGTGCCGGATAAAGACTATAAGGTATTTTATTCCGGTAAGCATGATCAGTCAATCTTAGGTGTCTTCAACGGCGATTATGATGCGGCACCAGTTGCTTCTGATGTTTATGAGCGAATGGTCTCCGCAGGTCGTGTTGATGATGAAAATCTTAAAATTATTTATCGTAGCCCAAAATTTCCAACCTCAGCTTTTGGTTATGCTAATGATCTCCACCCTGATCTAGTTAAAAAAATCCAAGAAGCTTTTTCAACTTATCGCTTTACACCTGAAATGAGTGCCACTTTCAAAGGTGCGGACAGGTTTTATCCTATTACGTATAAAAAAGAATGGGGTGTGATTCGTGATATCGCTCATACAACAGGAACTGCTTATACAAAAGCGGGCTTACAAAAATTAGCACAAAAGGCAGCTGCTAAAAAAGCAGCTAAACGTGCCGCTGCATTAATTGCTGACCAACAATAAAAAATAAGTTTGGAGTGTCTGTACTTTTTTTGTCGGCACTCTACTTAACCTTTTAGCTGATACAAGGAATAGCCACCATGGGCTCTACAAGTTCTAACGCAATTAAAATTAACAATCTCCATCATGAATATGTTGCCGGAAA
>JBLHWW010000086.1:0-15829 GCA_047629075.1 Psychromonas sp.
TTTGCCTATAATTTCTTTGACGAAAATTTGGAAGAGTTAGCGAGGACTGAGCAGAAAGCGATAAAAACTGTTTGGCTTAATAGTAATTTCTCAGAATTAAAACCTCGTTTACGTGAAAATCCATTTACTTTTCCTTCTTATGGTTCTAATGGTACTAGTGATATCCCACAAAATTGCTCTGAACTTAAAGGGAAGTTAATTGTTGGCAGTATTGTTGAATTAAATAATCTATTAGATTCTAATAAAAAATTGGTAGAACAGCTTAGTACCGCTTTTGGTTCAAAAGGAGGGCTTGATTTAGTTTCTGGTGGACCACCATGCCAAAGCTTTAGTATGGCTGGATTACGTCAACGTGACAGTGAGAAAAATACACTTCCGTGGGAATTTGCAAAATTTGTAAAACATACCCAACCAAAAATTGCGATGCTTGAAAACGTAACGGGTATTCTACGTGCTTTCAAAGATGCTGAAGGTAATAGTTTTCATGCTTGGTATGAAGTTGCAAAAGTATTTGCTTCAATTAATTATGTTCCTCTTTGCTTGCATATTAATGCTCGTTTAGCTGGTATTGCACAAAACCGCCCTCGTTTCATTATGATTGCAGTGAGGATTGATCATTATAATAAAATGGCTCGTGATTTTGTTATAAATAGTGCTAATGAGCAATTGTTTACCCCATCACTTAAGTTCTATCAATTAGTTCAGGATTCTGGTGAGTCACTACCATTCGGGCATCTAGACTACTTTGATGCAACTAAACCTAGCCAAAAGAAGCTTTTTGAAGAATCATTCTTATCCCCTTTAGTAAATGGAGAAACTGTAACTGTTAAAGATGCATTGAATGACTTAAAGAAAAATCACCCAGCAGAACCCTCTAAGTTTATAGAAGCGTTGAACTTAATATTTGAAGCTTTACCAAAGAGAAATACATTATCGAATCATGATTTTCGTAAAAATGGTGAAGTTGTTCAGCGTCGCTTTAGGTTGTATCAAGTTCTTCAAACTATTAATGAACCATCAGTTACTAAAGCCGTTTTCACTGTATTAAAAGGCGATGCTACTGAATTAGCTGATGAAGTATGGGAGGTGTGTAGCCGACATAAGTATCTGCAGATAGATGGTGAGTTATTGCCATTTGGCTCTAAACAAGCATTCATAGAGTACCTCCGTGCCCATCCGACTAAGAAACAAACACAAAAAGCTTTAGTTGCGACTTCGCCGGCACCTGCTGCATTATCTATCCCTGATGATGCTTGTCACTATGATGAGCATGAGCTTAGAGTATTAACAGTTCGTGAAATGGCAAGAATACAATCATTCCCTGATGATTTTGTATTTAGGTCTAAAGTCACTACTGGGGGGCAGATGCGTAAGTTTGAAGTACCTCAATATACTCAGGTGGGTAATGCTGTACCACCTCTTCTGGGACTTAGACTAGGACAGTGCTTAGCGAAAATTTTACCTTGATATATCGAATAGCTGATTTATTGCTATTGGACGTTATGTTGTGACCTATTGTATACCTTCATAATAATCAGGGACTATGCATTGATATGCAAAGCCGAGTAAGACTCTTAACTGCTATGAGTTTGTCTGACTTCCAACTCGTTATATATATTTGCGACGCTAATCAAGCTTGCCAATAAATTTATTATTTAACCTGAATTAGGGATAAGAATTCAGGTTAAATAATAAGAATAGGTCGAGTGAGCAACGCGAACTACGACTTAATTCGATTCTTGGACAAGCATTGCATTTATTACCCTTCTATTAATTACCCACCGTTTCGGCGCAACTCCTTGTGCTTTAGCACTTCCTTATTTTAGCTCGTCAGGCTTCAAATAAAGCATCCAAACCTTTTGATAAATAAACCAAACCAATGCGTTTAGGCAATTTCCGTACGTTTTTCTTGCTCAATCAATCTATTTAGCAAGTGGAAAATGGAGCGAATTGAACAGCAGTTCAGGTTCATGAGCGGGCTAAGCTCTGCGTGCCCTTTAATTTCATTAGGCTCGGCTCTGCACATGGATGTGCTGTCCGAGCCGGTGCGTTAAAAAGTGTTTGGGTAGTGCAAGAATAAAAAAACGTCTCGGACGGCACTGTGAGTTATGCGCCAGCATAGTGTCACGAACAAAACGCCCTTTACCCTATTGCTCTTGCTGTTGAGAGAGCATGACTCCTTCGAACTGCGAAACTACGTTTCGGTTTCTCATCATCTAGTCGCCGTCAAGGGCGAAAGACCTACAATGAAAGTTAAGCCAAACGCTTACAAGCGAAGGCTTACAAAACACACCATCGGTTTATCTATAAAAAACTCATTGGTTAATAGTTCGTAGGGTGTGCTCCGCGCACCGATTACAGTTGCCTGCGGTGCATAAAATGCACCCTACCTATTCCAATTTCCATTGCCTGCGGTGCATAGAATGCACCCTACCGATTCCGATTGCCGTTGCCTGCGGTCCATAAAATGCACCCTGCCGATTCCGATTACCGTTGCCTGCGGTGCATAGAATGCACCCTACCTATGCCGATTCCGATTGCCGTTGCCTACGGTGCATAGAATGCACCCTACATATGCCGATTCCAATTGCCGTTGTCTGTGGTGCATAAAATGCACCCTACCGATTCCGATTGCCGTTGCCGTTGCCTACGGTGCATAGAATGCACCCTACCTATGCCGATTCCAATTGCCGTTGTCTGTGGTGCATAAAATGCACCCTACCGATTCCGATTGCCGTTGCCTGCGGTGCATAAAATGCACCCTACCGATTTCGATTGCCGTTGCCTGCGGTGCATAAAATGCACCCTACCAATAATATAATATAAAGTTCGTAGGGTGCGCATCAATAGCCGCTGCTTGGAGTGCGCGATTAAAATTGAAAATAAAGTTAGCCGTTGTAGTTTTTTTAGGCTATCATGCACTCGCTCTGAAAAATCAGAGTTATTAATGAAATTATAAAGTCCAAGTTGTTATCTTAGTTACTCCCACGTCATCGTAGTTGTCCTTAGTTTATCCCTTAGCTTCATCATCACATTCAATAATTCAGTTCTCAGCACATCGCATTTTTGCGATATTTTTTAATGAATTTATATAAGGGACACATATGTCTAATTCAACGACCGGCGTAGTAAAATGGTTTGACGAAGCAAAAGGTTTCGGTTTTCTTACTCAAGATGACGGCGGTGCAGACGTATTTTGCCATTTCCGTGCTATCGCTTCTGAAGGCTTCAAAACATTGGCTGAAGGCCAAAAAGTTTCTTTTGAAGTTGAGCAAGGCCAAAAAGGTCTGCAGGCTGGAAATGTAATCGCACTGTAATGTAGTGCAATCGAAAGGTGACGTTAAGTCACCTTAATTTAGTAAATCATAACAGTATTAAATTACTCGCTACAAAGATTGACCCCAATAACACCCACTTCTGTTTGTGTCATGTCGATTTATGTTTTTATTGTTAGCGCTAAAATTTAAAACTGTACTTTTTAAATCCAAATAAGGAATTTGTTATGGCTCGTGCTACGGGAAGAAAACGATTTTGGTACCATCAAAATCGCGATCAATTATCAGAAACAAAAAACACCATTAAACAATCACAATAAACAATCAAAAACAAAAACAAAAACAAAAACAAAAAACACCATTAAATAAGCACAATAATTAACTCAGTAAGACCATAGCGATGTTATTTTTGAGGAGCCTCTATCCTCTTAAAATAACCGAGCGGGCATATCTTTCGTCACCCCTACCGGCGAATAAAACATTAATAATATTAAACCCTATCAAAATCAGTCCATGAAAAAACCTGAGATCCCTTTCTAGTATCAAAGGCGACTTCAAAAAAATAATAAAAGCCGAAAGGCTATGAGGCTGGAAAGCTGGAAAGATATAAGGCTATAAGGCTGGAAAGCTATGAGGCTATAAGGCTATAAGGCTGAAAGCTGGAAAGCTGGAAAGCTGGAAAGCTCGAAAAGTCGAAACTCGAAGCTCGAAGCTCGGCTCCATCAGATTACTATTATTAATTGACAATATGGTGCTTGCCAATCAGGCCTACACTGCTGGCTTGAGGACCTTGGTCACCGGCTTCTTCAACAAATCTAACCTCATGACCAATTTCCAAAGCACTGAACTCGCCATCGATCAGGCTATTGCGGTGAAAGTAGATGTCTCTGTCATCTGCCGTTATTATTCGGCCGAAATCCTTGTCACCTCCAATCATTGATATTTTGCCATGGTCAGGCGTCTCATGTTTTTTTACTTTGCCACGCTGCTTTCGGACAAATTCCTGCAGCTGTCTATGTAGTGATTTAAAAGCATCACGTATCGCCACATAGGCATCTTCATGGGCATGATGTTCGGGCGCGGAACGGTTCGCTAAAAGTTCGCCATCATGCAAAATCAGATCGATTGAGACACGAAACAATTTGCCCTGCTGATGATGCGCATGGGGCTGTTCGATCACAACATGGCAAGATATAAGATGCGCATAAAATTCTTCCAGTTTAGCGACCTTCTCCCGAATATGAGCTTCAACTGCATCTGAATGTGCCATCTCCCGAAAAGTTATTTGTAGTGGCTGTTTCATAAATCAAACCCTCTTCTGTTTAACCCATATTTTGAATATAATAGATTGCGAAACAGAAAAGATTTTAATTAGAGTTGTATTTAGCTTAATTTTTTTTAACTTGATTTCTACCACTTTCTTTTGCATTGTATAATGCCAAATCAGCCCGACTGATTAATTTTTCTAAGGTCTCATTATGCTGGTACTGGCTGGCCCCTATACTAATGGTGATGGAAATATCCATACTGTTTTCGCGGTAATGGCTTTGCTCCACACAAAGTCGTAGTTTTTCTGCAACTATCACACTTTCTTCAACACTTGCTTTAGGCAATAAAATAATAAACTCTTCGCCACCAAAGCGTACAAAAACATCATCTGCTCTTAATCTTTCCTGAATGTTTTTCACAGTAAATTTCAATATATTATCGCCAATCAGATGGCCATAGATATCGTTGATTTTTTTGAAGTGATCAACATCAATTAACAACAGTGATAAAGGTGTCTGCTTCTCTGCAGATTCAGTTAAAAGCAGTGGTGATATTTTAAAAAGGTAATGACGGTTAAAAATGGCGGTTAAATTATCTTTAAAAGCGACATCCTGCAGTAGCGTTTTTGAATGCTCTATCTTCTGAGTCCTCTCCTTTATTTTTCTTTCAAGGTTCTCGTTGAGATTCTGTAACGCTTTAGTTTTCTCTTCTACTTTTTCATTTAACGTTTTATTTAAATTAGTTAACAGCCATTGCCGATATGAGAAAAAAACAATGAACAACAAGACAACAAACAGTACTCGCCATAATAATTGATAATTAAACTCTTCTTTATATTTAATCGCACTGCTGTTATTAACAATTTCCTGTTTTGTTTCTTCTGATAAATTATTAACAAGTTTTTCAAAGACTTGCAACAGTAATATCTCATCATTTCTGACCCCAATGCCAACTTCCGCTTTTTTATCAAGCTTTCCGCTGACTTTGAGTTGTCCTATAAAACGGTTCTGTAATAGATGACCAACAGTATTTAACCCGCCTATCAATCCATAAAGTTGATCATTCGCCACTTTTTCAAGTCCGTCTTCTATCGTATCAACTTCTACTATTATTATATTTGGATAATCTTTTCTGATAACTTCTTGCTGTTCATAATCTTTTGGCACGCCTATTTTTTTATTTGCCAGATGCGTAAAATTATCAAGAAACGGGATGTTAATTTTAGTGACTAAAACACGAGGGTTGACCAAATAAGGCGAAGTGAAATTGAGATATTGTTTTCTCTCTTCGGTTTTTACAGCTAAAGACAGCAGATCGCATTTTCTCTGTCGTGCAAATTGCAGAGATTCACTCCAGGACCTGGTATGGACTATTTCAATGGGAATCGGTAGCTGCTTTCTGAAAATATTAATAAAATTCGTATTCAAACCAATATGTTTACCCTGTTTATCAAACGCGTCATAGGGCAACCAATTTGGGTCGATACACATACTAATCTGTTTTTTCTGATCCAAATAAGTATGTTCTTCTTCGGTTAAAATTAATCTAGGATTTTTTTCATCAAGAACAAGTTGTGTAAAATCAATATTTCCTTTTGTTATGCCTAATATTTTGTAAAATTCAAAAATGCGTTTTAATTTACTGTTCTCTATTTTACCTATCTGATCGGTGTTAAAATAAGCCAATTTTCTAAGTTCTTGCCCTTCAAACAGAAGCTCTGCTTTACTTAAATTTTGTTCATTATATTTAGTGAAAATTAAATCGACCGTTTCAGCCATATGGGAAAATGCGTATTGCCAACCTTTTAATGAAGCCGCTTTAAATGCTTTAACGGTGGTAATGTCTTGTGCAATTAACGCTTCACTGGTGTATAAAAAATCACTGTATATATCAAAGCCATAATCCTTAGGGTCAAAAATATTATATTCCACCCCCATTTTATCTAACTCGTAGGGTGTTTTTGATATATAAGCTGTCATAAGATCGGTTTTTTTATTAACCAAATCATTTATATTGTGCGAATGGGGAAGCAGATTTAAATCGTCCAAATCTACATAATTTGAATTGAGCATGGCTTTTAATGAGGCTTGAGCAAAATCATTGTTTGTGGTCATTATTGTTTTACCGACAAACTGACTAATAGTATTGATCTTTGATGCTTTGGTACTGAGCAGGACAAGCGGACTGGATTGAAAAAGTGCATATAAAATAACAAATTTTTTGTGGTTGGCCTTCGCAAGTATTAAGCTCGCATCACCGACGGCGAAATCAGTTTCACCATCATTAATTTGTTGTACAGCATCGATTCCAAATTGATAATCTTTGATAGTAACGTCTAATCCAACGTTTTTATAAAAACCTTTTTCTTGAGCAATATAATAACCGGCAAATTGAAATTGTTCGAACCAGGATAGTTGCAGCGTTACCTGTTTTAGCTCGTTGGCAGATAATTGCTGAATCAGCAAGGCAAACAAACACACAAAAATTCTTATCATCTTAGGCAATAAAAAGACCCTTTTTTAAAATATTAAGGCGCTGGCAGACTGGCATAGACAAATTGTTCTATTTTTAAGGGTTAAACTTAGCTAAAGAAAAAATCAACTAATATAAATACCTCATGGTAACATCTATTATTTTTAGAAAGGCAATTAAATTATCTTTAAGTGAGATTTGTACGGCACAATAAGCATTAATATTCAGATCGAATAATTTTTTATACTATCCCACTTCAACCTCGATTAGAGCAGATAAAAGTACTGACCTGGCGTTAGCAGAGTGACAGCCGATTCGTCAATCACGTTGCCCCCTGAGGGCTGGCGCACAATAAATCAGAAACAGGGCAGCGCTGCCCGCTCCGCTAGAGCCTAAAACCACATGCCTTACGTAATTCGCGTAAGATGGACTCCCCCTCGCTAACGGGTAATCCATCTTCAGTTAACTGGTTGATACGCGTCACGCCGTCAACACTGCCAAGCTCTGAGATATATTTTAATAATCCGAGGGGATTAATCTCTTTGAGTAAATCACTACCATGCCAGATAGAAAGAAAAGATATTATGCCGTATGCGCCCCAGTTAGAAACATCGGCAATAATCAGTTCGTCACAGGTGGTCGCCGCCGGCACAATATTCAAGTTCTTTAAGGCTTCGCTGACATTGCCCATGCCTATTTCATTGCCGCCATCACCAATGGCTATCGTTGGACATTTGCTCAAATTCATAAAACTGTCGAAGCATGCACTGCCAAGATTAATACTCTCACCACGCATATTGTAGTAATCGCCATCATCAGCTTGGCCAGGCCGTTCGACTGAAACAATGGCCTGGGGTTGAAACTTGTTAATCGCCTCAAGGGCTTCATGTTCGCGGTTATCATGATCGCCGATCTGAATTTCATGAACTCGGTAACCTGTAGCCAACGCCTTAGATAGCGGGCGACCGCAAACAATAATGGGTATAGCACCGATCGCTTTAAGCGCATTATATAACGCAATGGTTCCTACCGGGCCATCCGTCTCAAAAGTGCCTGCAACCGGAAATCCGGTGCCAATAAGTACATGACCATCACAATTATGCAGAATTTGCGCGGCGCGCATGCAATAGCCTGACTTCAGGTAAGGCTGAACCGTCTTCATTCCCCGCAGATTTCGCGCCACCAGAATATTTTCTATTTTTTGGCTGAGAGCCAAGTTCTCAATTTTCTCAGGCATGACTGATGTATCTACATTCATCTTAATATTTCTCTGGTTGTTAGCATTTTAGCGGTTGGACTCTGTCATCCCGAGACTTTACCGGCGAATGCAGGTTAGGTGTGTATTCTGGGCGATCAGCGTCGCAGCGGATTTAGATGAGCCTGTTTCGCCGTGTGCGCAGAAATTACAGCGCCGGTTTTGGGCTATGGTTTGCCGAACATTTATGAGTACTATTGGTTGGCCGACGATAGGCGGAAATCTGGATTGCACCATGACAGATTCCTTCGGACAGCATATATTAAATTTTTATCATTATATTTAGCAAAGATTAAATCGACGCTATCAGCCATATGGAAAAATACATAGCCAATCTTTTGATGAAGATCAACCCCAATAAACATGAATATGCGGGCAGACCGGTTTGCATCAATAAATCGGTTCATTTAAAAGGGGGAAATAGTTTCGATAATTTGTCAGAGCAAAATTAACACTATCAAAAATAGAGCACGCTCACATCTCTGCTTGGTTAAATCATTTTTAAGTGAGCATTGTGTCGTAAAATTAGAGCCGCTCAACAGATCGAATAATGGTTGTCTGCTAAAGATCCCCCCCGTTGCAGAGAGCCTGTTTTATGCCGTTCATCTAATCAGTGAGTATCGGTAAATTGATTGATCCGATAATCCGGAGCATTATCTGCAGACATCGTTCAGAAAAAATAAAAATACTTGGTTTTAGCCGTTCATGATGATCATAATGAAGTGGTTGTTCATTGCAATAAGCGTCTCTTGGTGTGATAAATAAGTTGATGCCCAATGATCCGCGCAAATCAAGATAGTGAGGCTTGCCGCGATATAAACGAGAAATATATTAAAATTAAAGACTAGGATCTGTGATTAAAACTGACCTGACATATGCCAATGAACAACCTGCGCAGTGATACTGTCCCCCTAATGACTGAGGAAGCACATGAAAGATTTAAGTACTATACAGGCACTAATATTTGATTTAGATAATACTCTGGTAAGCTCGCAGCTTAATTTTAAGTGGTTAAGGGAGATGCTAAATTGCCCGGACAGGGTTGATATCCTAGAGTTTGTTGAACAGATAAAATCAGCCTCTCTTATGAAACAGGCAAAGGATTTGATCGTTTCTCATGAGATGTTAGATGCACTGACATCGTCGTTTTTACCAGGCTCAAAAGATTTATTGGCATTTATGGCCATTCAAAAATACCCGACTGGTATCGTCACTCGAAACTGCCGGGAGGCTGCTACAACAAAATTGAGCAAAAATGCGATTAACGTGGATATTTTAATAACCCGTGAAGATTATCCCGCTAAACCCAACCCAGAAGCATTATTTGCCATCGCGCAATTATGGGGAATAGAGTGTCAAAATATAGTGTATGTGGGTGATCATTTTTATGATGTGCAGGCGGCAAATAATGCCGGAATGATTTCTTGTCTTATTACCCATAATATTGACCTATCGTTTAAAAATAGCGCTCATTTAGTTTTTAATGAACTACATGAATTAGAAGATGCACTAAAAAAATCTAATCTATAATCAAAAGTCTACGCGTCTATCATTTAAGAAAAAGGGAGCCGTAAGCACAGCTCCCTTCCCGCCCATTAAAGCCGCCAGATAGAGGCTAAATTAGTCGGTTGCTCAGCAGGTCACCTGCGTAAGTGACTAAATATAAAAGTATAAAATTCTTTTTCCCGTTGATGAAATAGTGAACTGACGCACTCTATTTGCCATGTTTTTTTGAAAAAAAAGGTAACAAATGTAGATTTTTGACTACCCTTAAACAAAGGTAATGAGATTAAATTACTTATTTTCATTAGTTATCGGCTAATGATTTTTGACAAATATCAAGGATGAACAACTGCGTCTTGGTTGTTTGCACTTTTGCCTATGATCAGGGGGAATTATGAGCCTTTTAGAGCACTATCGTCAGCGTTACGACAATGTTAAAGAAGAAGAGATGTCCATTCAGGAATATCTGGCACTATGTAAAAAGGATCCCGCTACCTATGCTTCTGCGGCAGAAAGAATGTTAATGGCGATTGGTGAGCCTGAACTGATTGATACTTCTCGCGATCCCCGTTTAAGCCGCATTTTTTCCAATAAAGTCATCAAACGCTATGCCACATTTGATGATTTCTATGGTATGGAAGAGTGCATTGAAAATATTGTTTCCTATTTTAAACATGCCGCGCAGGGCTTGGAAGAAAGGAAACAAATTATTTATTTGCTGGGCCCCGTTGGCGGCGGTAAATCATCATTAGCAGAAAAGCTAAAATCACTGATGGAAAAACAGCCGATCTACTGTATTAAAGGCTCCCCGGTGTTTGAATCACCACTGGGTTTGTTTGATCCCGAAGAAGACGGACAAATACTCAGCGAAGATTATGGCATAGCAAAACGTTATATCAGCACTATTATGTCACCCTGGGCAGGCAAACGCTTACAGGAATATAATGGCGATATCAGCCAATTTCGAGTGGTTAAACTCTACCCTTCTATTCTTAATCAAATAGCGATTTCAAAAACCGAACCGGGTGATGAAAATAATCAGGATATTTCATCTCTGGTAGGTAAGGTTGATATTCGCCAACTTGAAGATTTTTCACAAAATGACGCCGATGCTTACAGTTTCTCGGGCGCTTTATGCCGCTCAAACCAAGGTTTGATGGAATTTGTGGAGATGTTTAAGGCGCCTATCAAAGTGCTTCATCCGTTATTAACCGCCACCCAGGAGAGTAATTACAACAGTACCGAGGGCTTAAGTGCCATTCCCTTTGACGGTATTATTCTTGCCCATTCCAATGAATCAGAATGGCAAACCTTCAAAAACAATAAAAATAATGAGGCGTTTATTGATCGTGTCTACATTGTAAAAATCCCCTACTGCCTGCGCGTATCTGAAGAAATTAAAATTTATGAAAAATTATTAGAAAACAGTTCGTTGTACGATGCAGATTGCGCTCCAGATACGCTTAGCATGTTGGCCAAGTTTGTTATTTTGTCACGTCTGAAAGAGCCTGAAAATTCTAATACTTATTCAAAAATGAAGGTCTATGACGGTGAGAACTTAAAGGATACGGATCCAAAAGCTAAGTCAATGCAGGAATACAAAGATACAGCGGGAGTTGATGAAGCGATGGATGGTTTATCAACTCGCTTTGCGTTTAAAATACTCTCTAAAGTATTTAATTTTGATCCCACTGAAATTGCGGCTAATCCGGTACATTTATTGTACGTATTAGAACAACAGATTGAACAGCAACAGTTTAAAAAAGAGTTACAGGAAAAATATTTAGCGTTTATTAAAGAATTTATTGCCCCGCGCTATATAGACTTTATCGGCAAAGAGATTCAAACCGCCTATTTAGAATCCTATGCTGAATACGGTCAAAACATATTTGACCGTTATGTCACCTATGCTGATTTTTGGATTCAAGATCAAGACTTCAGAGCACCGGAAACCGGGGAAATATTGGATCGAAATTCCCTTAATGAAGAGCTCGAAAAAATAGAAAAACCGGCGGGTATAAGTAATCCAAAAGATTTTCGTAATGAAGTGGTGAATTTTGTGCTGCGCGCACGCGCCAATAACGAAGGTAAAAATCCAAATTGGAACGGTTACCAGAAACTGCGTACCGTTATAGAGAAAAAAATGTTCTCCAATACAGAAGATTTATTGCCGGTTATTTCTTTTAATGCCAAAGCGTCAGCAGATGACCAGCATAAACACAAAGAATTTGTCGATCGTATGAAGGACCGGGGGTATACCGAAAAACAGGTGCGCTTACTTTCCGAATGGTATTTACGAGTTAGAAAATCACAATGATTTATTTGGGTTAAATTAGGGGAATGTAATGTTTTTTTATGTTGATAAAAGTTCATTCCCTGCTATCAACTTTACCGATGGTGATTGCTTATGAGTTATATTGTTGATCGCAGGCTAAATGCCAAAAAAAAGAGCACGGTTAATAGACAGCGCTTTTTGAAACGTTATCGTAAACATATCAAAAAAGCGGTGACTGATGCAATAAGCCGCCGCTCAATAACCGATATCGAACATGGCGAGGAGATACATATTCCCACCGACGATATGAAAGAGTCTTTTTTCCACCATGGTAAAGGAGGACATGCGGAACGCATATTACCCGGAAATGAAGATTTTATTGGTGGTGACCACATTGAACGCCCCCCTTCCGGCGGTGGCTCAGGCAGTGGATCGGGCGCGAGTGATAGCGGGAAAGGTGAAGATGAATTTGTTTTTCAAATAACCCAGGCAGAGTTTCTTGATTTTATGTTTGATGAACTCGCCCTGCCTAATATGGTTAAGCGCCAATTGGCAGGTTCAGATGAATTTAAACTTCGTCAGGCAGGTTTTAGTAATCAGGGCTCACCCGGTCAAGTTGATGTCGTACGATCATTAAAATCAGCACATGCACGGCGCATTGCACTGACCTCCGGTAAACGTAAAAAATTAAAAGAGCTTGAACAACAGCTGCATTTGTTAGTGGCACAGGATCCCATTTTACAAAATAAGCTGGAGATTAAACAATTACGTGAAAAAATATCAGCGCTAAAATCACGCGTTAAGCGTGTCCCTTGGTTAGATGATTTTGATTTAAAATATCATCTGCGTGTTAAGGAACCCGCTCCGCAGGCTAAAGCGGTGATGTTTTGTATTATGGATGTTTCGGGCTCAATGAATCAGGCCACCAAAGAAATTGCTAAACGATTTTTTATTTTACTGTATCTTTTTATACAGCGAAATTATCAGCGTACGGAGATTGTTTTTATACGTCACCATACTGTCGCCATGGAGGTTGATGAGCAGGAATTTTTTTATTCACGAGAAACAGGCGGCACTATTGTATCCAGCGCATTAAAATTGATGCAGCAGATTATTGAACAGCGCTATCCGCTTGGCGACTGGAATATCTATGCGGCACAAGCATCCGATGGCGATAATTGGAATAATGACTCTGCCGTTTGTACAGAGGTTTTGTGCAAGGGACTGCTGTCTAAATTGCAATATTTTTCCTATATTGAGATCACCCCTAATGCTCACCAATTACTTTGGCATGCTTATCAGCAGGTAAAGGAAAATTTTCCGGAGACTTTTGCCATGGAACAGGTGGTTGATGCGGCTGAGATCTATACCGTATTTCGCGAAATATTTCACAAGCAGGTAATATGAAACAGAAACCGATTTCTACCACATCCGAATGGACCTTCGAACTGATTGAAGCCTATGACAGTGAAATAGGTAAAATAGCAGCTGAATTTGGTCTAGATACTTACCCGAATCAAATTGAGGTTATTAGCTCTGAGCAGATGATGGATGCTTACGCCTCAACGGGAATGCCTTTAGGTTATCACCATTGGTCCTACGGCAAGCAGTTCATCAGTACCGAACGTTCCTACCAACGCGGGCATATGGGTCTGGCTTATGAAATAGTCATTAATTCAAATCCTTGTATTGCCTACCTGATGGAAGAAAATACCATGACCATGCAGGCACTGGTGATCGCCCATGCCTGTTATGGACATAACTCTTTTTTTAAAGGTAACTATTTATTTAAAACCTGGACAGATGCAGACGCGATTATCGACTATCTTCTTTTTGCTAAAAAATACATTGATAAATGTGAAGAAAAGCACGGTATTAGTGCAGTGGAAAGTATTATTGATTCTTGCCACGCGATTATGAATTATGGCGTAGATCGTTATAAACGCCCTCACCCGATATCGGCGGAAAAAGAGCATAATCGTCAGCAAAAACGCGAAGAGAGTCGGCAAAAAATGGTCAATGATTTATGGCGCACAATACCCCAGGGAAAAACAGAAAATATCAAAAACAAAATCAGCTTTCCTGAAGAGCCCGAAGAAAACTTACTTTATTTTATTGAAAAAAATGCGCCCTTGTTAAAATCATGGCAGAGAGAAGTGGTCCGTATAGTGCGTAAAATATCTCAATATTTTTACCCGCAACGTCAAACTCAAGTAATGAATGAAGGTTGGGCGTGTTTTTGGCACTACACCCTGGTCAATGAAATGTACAATCGAGGATTGGTAACTGAAGGTTTTATATTGGAATTTTTACAATCACATACCAGCGTCATTTATCAGCCTCCTTTTGACAGTGAGTATTTTAGCGGGATTAATCCTTATTCCCTCGGCTTTAGTATGATGACCGACATCCGCCGTATCTGTGAATATCCCAGCGAGGAAGATAAACAATGGTTTCCTGAACTTGCCGGCAGTGATTGGAAAACAAGTTTGGATCAGGCAATGCGTAATTTTAAGGATGAAAGTTTTATTCTGCAGTATTTATCACCCAAAGTAATACGTGATTTAAAGCTGTTTTGTATTGTGGATGATGACAAAAACCCCTACATTGAAGTCAGCGCAATTCATGATGATGATGGCTACCAGCGTATTAGGGAATCACTTGCGGGTCTCTATAATTTAGGTGATCAGGAACCTGATATACAAGTTTACAGTGTTGATCTTGAAGGTGACCGCTCACTAACTCTGCACCACAACCAGTATCACCGTAAACCATTGGGAGATTCAACGACCGATGTTTTAAAACATATTCATCGTTTATGGGGATTTGATATCCATTTACATTCAATAGAAAAAAAAGAGGTGACTAAAAGTTATCACTGTCCGCCTGTCGGTGTAGCTGCAGCTCACGGCTAAAGCAAGGTGCTCTTGTCGTTATCGGTTATTCCTCGAGCTTCGAGCCTTCGAGCTGCGAGCTCAATAGTTATCCGTAGGGTGCATTCCATGCACCGCAATTGGTGCGCGGAGCGCACCCTACTTTGAGCTTCCAGCCTTCGAACTTTGAGCTTTCTAGCCTTCGAGCCTCGAGCTCAATAGTTATCCGTAGGGTGCATTCCATGCACCGCAATTGGTGCGCGGAGCGCACCCTACTTTGAGCTTCCAGCCTTCGAGCTTTGAGCCTGCGAGCTGCGAGCTCAATAGTTATCCGTAGGGTGCATTCCATGCACCGCAATTGGTGCGCGGAGCGCACCCTACTTCGAGCTGCGAGCCTTCGAGCCTTCGAGCCTCGAGCCTTCCAGCTTTCTGGCCTTCAGGCCTAGCTTTAAGCCAAACTCAGGTTAGTTATAAGCATTTTATTTAATACCAGACTCTTTTGCTTGGTTGATCAATTTCCAGGCAACACGGGCACATTTTTGTTTGCCATTGTTTATTTCTAATCCGATCCCAATACTTTGCGATAAGTACAAGTATGCACCTAATAACCCCACATCAGCGTATTTTGCAAAAAGAAAAGCACCTTGTTCGTAATCAAAATAGGCATCGCGACACGCATTTAAATCAGTCAGCGCAAGCGGGTTCCAATCTGTGCATAAAATTTGACTTAACAGCGCGATAAAAAAGCCTTCTTGTTCACTGTAATTTTCATCCTGCAAGGTTTTAAAGTGCTTTTTCTGTAGGTCTAACAGAGACATTAATCCCTGATTAGTTATGTCCTCTAAGTCAGGCTGTCCAACATATTTAAAATTATTTTCATTGGTAAATTCGTATGGCGGTGCGCTTG
>JBLHWW010000087.1:0-15724 GCA_047629075.1 Psychromonas sp.
TCAGACCAATTTCTATCTGCTGATCACGGTTTTAAATCATAGCTATTGGGTGATCGGCTCTACTTTAGGTGCGATTGTCGGCGCTAATATAAGCTTCAATACCAGCGGACTTGATTTTACCCTTCCCGCGTTGTTTACGGTGCTGGCAATAGAGCAGTATAAATCGGTGCGTGAATCCTGGCCTTTTGTGATGGCTTTCGCCGTGGCTTTTTTGTCAATTTGGTTATTCAGCCGGGAAAATATGCTGCTGATGTCTATTCTGCTATCTATTGTCGTTTTACTGCTGCTTCAGCGTACAAAAAAATCTCCCGAAGTCATCCACCGGGGATCCTTATAATGCAGGATATTAACTACTTACTGCTGTTTATTCTTGTAATGGCGGTCGCTACTTTTATCACTCGGGTTCTGCCGTTTATTCTGCTTTACAAGATAAGCGACCATCCTATGCTGATTTATTTAGGGCGTTATCTACCGCCGGTCATGATGGTGCTACTGCTGATTTATTGTTTTAAAGATCTGCGCTTTAGCACCTTTAACGATGGCCCAGCAGAGCTTCTGGCACTTCTTCTAGTCGTCGCTTTGCATCTGTGGCGCGGCAATGCACTGCTCAGTATAATGGCGGGTACCGGTCTGTATATGTATCTCTCCCAGTCCTTAGCTGGTTAGCTGCTGTTAGCAGTTTTTGTTTCACGTGGAACAAGCTGGACATTATTTTAACTTGCTAAAGTGTTGGTTCTTTTTGGTTCTTTTTGGTTATTTCGTTACCATTCCCTGTAGGGTAATTTCAATACCAGATTGGTTATGTGTAAGCCTTCGCTTGTTTGCTTTTGGTGCAAATTTCATTGTTAGTCTTTCGCCTTTGATGGTGACTAGACGATGAAAAACCAAAACACAGTTTCGCAGTTCGAGAGAGTCATGCTCTTTGCACAGACAAAGTAAAGTAAGTAAAAGAAAAGCCGTACAGGGGGACGGCAGAGCCTGTCCCACTCATGAGCCTGAACTGTCGTTTAATTTGCCTAGCCACTTTTTTATCTTGCTCTACCCACCTGTTTTTAACGCAGCTGTTCCGACAGCAGATCCTTGTGCAGAGACGAACATAGAGGAAAAATCAATGTTTCCTCTTGCTAAAACAGTCGTTCACCACAATAAAAATGGACGGAGAATTAGCAGCCGCATCGGTTTGGTATTCTAGTATATTGAATTACTGAATTACTGAATTACTGAATTACTGAATTACTGAATTACTGAGTGAGTGATTTTGAGAATGACGGCGGTGTTCTTATTTGCGACGGACAACGCTTCAAGCCTGTCTGTGGGCTTGATGTCAATTGATAGTGTATAACAAACTGTTGGAACTGAGCCTTTAGGCTTGGCGCTTGTTTGCTTGTGGTTGCGGATTTAGGTCTGTTATCACTCGTGTCCTCGGCCTTAAGTTTTTATTATATATTCATGACCTAATTTCATCAGCCCTTTCAAGAGAAAAGGGGAATAATTATATTGTGTATATGGGCTTTTATATAGGATTGTTTACTCTGTGGTAGTATCTCTAAGTTTTTAAAAAATACATTTAAATCAAAAGGTTAATGTTTTTATCAACTAGTCATTTTTTGGGTATCATAACTCAGATTTTTCACTGGGTAAAAAAATGCCCGTCAGTGGCAAACGGACGGGCATTTTAGGGTGTTTTACTGTGCTTCTTTTTAGATATCTAAGTTTTCAGCTCGCAGTGCATTTTTTTCTATAAACTCACGTCTAGGCTCAACATGATCGCCCATTAGAGTAGAGAACAGTTGATCAGCACCGACCGCATCCTGGATTGTTACCTGCAGCATACGACGCGCACTAGGATCCATAGTGGTTTCCCATAGCTGACCGGGGTTCATTTCTCCCAGCCCTTTATAACGCTGTATATAAAGACCACGTTTTGATTCATGCATCAACCAGTTTACCGCTTCAATAAAGTTTTTAACTTCTTTTCTGCGCTCACCACGTTTTATGTATGCGCCCTCTTCCAGAAGGTTCTGTATTTCATTACCCAATGAAACCAAAGATTTGTAACCGGATGATCCAAAAAACTCTTCATCAAGCAGATAGCGGTTATCCACACCATGTTTACGCATGATGAAAATGACATTATTGGTTAGTTCATCTTCAGATGTAATTATTTCAGTTTTATAAATTGTGCCACCTAAATCTTCTCGATTTAAGGTTGCGACAACATCATTTGCCCACTCTGATACAAGCGAATAACTAGCCATATTATCAGCCGAAAGTTCAGGTTTATAGATAAGCTTGTCTAAAATCGCAGAGGGATAACGGCGAGATAAACGTGCAATAGTATTTTGAACCGTACGGTAACGCTGGATCATGCTTTCCAGTTCGATGCCAGAAATACCGGGTGCATCGGGATTTATATGCAGTGATGAATTTTCCATTGCTAACCGGGTTAAGAATGCTTGCATTGCAGCTTCATCTTTGACGTAATCTTCTTGCTTACCTTTTTTAATTTTATATAAAGGCGGTTGAGCAATGTAGATGTACCCGTTTTCAATTAACTCCGGCATTTGACGGAAGAAAAAGGTCAGTAACAATGTTCGAATGTGAGAACCATCCACATCGGCGTCGGTCATGATAATAATATGGTGATAACGGGTTTTTTCCGGATTGTATTCATCGCGGCCAATACCACAACCTAAGGCTGTGATTAAGGTTGCCACTTCCTGAGAAGAAAGCATTTTATCAAAGCGTGCTTTTTCAACATTCAGGATTTTACCTTTAAGCGGTAATATCGCTTGGTTCTTACGCGAACGTCCCTGCTTAGCGCTGCCGCCAGCCGAGTCCCCTTCCACAATATAGAGCTCAGAAAGAGCGGGATCTTTTTCCTGACAATCGGCTAGTTTACCGGGTAAACCTGCCAAATCTAAAGCACCTTTACGGCGTGTCATATCTCGGGCTTTACGGGCAGCTTCACGTGCGCGTGCTGCATCAATAATTTTACCCGTTATAATTCTGGCTTCTGCAGGGTTTTCCAGTAAAAATTCCTGCAGATGTCCATTCATTGCGCCTTCGACAACAGGGCGTACTTCAGATGAAACTAAACGGTCTTTAGTTTGTGATGAGAACTTAGGATCAGGTACTTTTACGGAAATAACAGCGGTTAAACCTTCTCGTGAATCACCGCCTTCAGTAGCCGTTTTATTTTTGCTGTTTTTAACCTTGGCGACTTCTTTTTCCATGTAGTTATTTAACGTACGCGTTAATGCACCACGGAATCCTGTTAAATGCGAGCCACCATCTTTTTGTGGAATATTATTGGTAAAACAGTAAATATTTTCCTGGAAACCATCATTCCACTGCATAGCCACTTCTACATTAGTGCCATCTTCATGGTTAGTTGAGAAGTGAAAAATCTTTTGATGGATAGGCGTTTTGTTTTTATTTAAGTAATTAACAAAAGCTTCAATACCACCTTCATAATGAAAGTGATCGGACTTATCGTCTTCGCGTTTATCAAAAAGTTTGATTGACACGCCAGAGTTTAAGAAAGAAAGCTCGCGTAATCTTTTAGCCAGAATATCGTAGTGAAACAGGGTATCGGAGAATGTTTCTTCACTAGGCCAAAAACGAAGCTCTGTACCGGTTTGTTCAGTGTCACCAATAATCGCGATTGGTGCCTCGGGTACACCATGTATATAGGTTTGTTGATAAATGTGACCATGACGTTTAACGGTTAAACGCAGCTTTTGCGAAAGTGCATTAACCACAGAAACGCCGACACCATGCAGACCGCCAGAAACTTTATAAGAGTTATCATCAAACTTACCGCCTGCGTGCAGGACTGTCATAATAACTTCTGCTGCTGAAACGCCCTCTTCTTCATGCATATCAACAGGAATACCGCGGCCGTCATCACGTACAGAAACTGAGCCGTCGGTGTGGATTGTAGTGATAATATCAGAACAATAACCGGCCAACGCTTCATCTATTGAGTTATCTAAAACCTCAAAAACCATATGATGTAAACCGGTGCCATCATCTGTGTCGCCAATATACATTCCAGGACGTTTGCGAACTGCATCTAATCCTTTTAGTACTTTAATATTTGACGAATCATAACTATTTTCAGCCATCAAACTTTCACCTATTCTGCTGTAATCTTACCGTGTTCCACGTGAAACACAGTCTGTTCCTGTCCAAATAATTTATCGATATTTTCTGCTGCAATAACACTGACAAATATTTGGGCATTCGAATCTATAATATGCTTTGCTAATATCTGTTGTTTGTTCTGATCCAATTCAGAACTAAAATCGTCAATTAAAAAAACACACTGTTTATTATCAAAAGAGTTTAAAAATAATCCCTGCGCTAAGCGTAATGCGTAAACAAATAACTTTAACTGCCCTCTTGATAATACATCGCCAACAGGTATTCCATTGATTTTAAAGCGAAGATCTGCTTTTTGAGGTCCGGCGCTGGTATAACCAATTTGTTTGTCGCGATCAAAATTATCGACTAGATAATTTTGTAATGATTTATTGCTTTTATCCCAGCCGCAAAAGAATTGACTGGTAATAGAAAAATCAGGTAAAAAATCGGCTAATGTTTGTTTTACTAATGGCATTAGCAACTCAAAATAAGCTTCTCGTTGTTGACTAATTTCTTCACTTAAAAGACAAAGTTCATTATCCCATATTTGGAGCTCGTTGTAAGTTTTACATTGCTTTAAAGCGGCATTACGTTGCTTTAAAAGTCGTTTAATACGCGACCAGTTAGGGTAAAAAATAGGATCATGGTAGAAAACCCCCCAATCTAAGAAAGCACGGCGGTTTTTGGGGCTTCCTGAGAGTAAAGTGTAACCTTCCGGGGTAATAAGTTGTAATGGCAGATATTGGGTTAAATTAGCTAATTTTTTGCAGTAACCGCCATTAATTTTTAATAAGGTTTCACCACTTTTACTTTTCTGTAAACCAATAGGAATTGAGCCATTGTTATTTTGAATTTCGCCAAAAAGGGTAAAGGATTTAGATTGGTGCTCAACCACGCGACTGGTTAAATGGGTACGAAAAGAGCGACCCAGTCCGAGAAAGTAAATAGCTTCAAGCAGGGCTGTTTTGCCGCTGCCATTCGGCCCTACAACCACATTTATTTTAGAATTAAAATCGAGTGTGGCCGAGCTGATATTGCGAAACTGATGGATAATCAATCTACTGAGTGACATATAAACACACTTTAATGGAAAACATATTTTTTGAGCAAAGGTAATAGTTATAAACGCATTGGCATAAGCACATAAAGTGAGTCATCACTGTCAATAGATTCTATTAAAGCACTGTGATCTGAATTACTAAATGTTATTTTAACCTGTTCACTTTTTAGCGTGTTTAAGACATCCAAAACATAACTAACATTAAAGCCTATTTCCAAGTTGGCGGAGTGATAATCAACATCAATATACTCTTCGGCCTCCTCTCTTTCTGGATTGTTTGCGGTAATTTGCAGGAGATTTTCAGAAAGAATTAAACGTACCCCTCTGAATTTTTCATTGGATAAAATGGCAGCACGCGAAAATGCCTGCTTTAATGATTCTCTATTAGAAATTAACTCTTTATCACCATTTTTAGGGATAACGCGGCGATAATCTGGAAAGCGGCCATCGACCAATTTAGTGGTGAAAATAAAACCATCTATCACGGCGCGCAAATTATTTTGCCCTATTTGAATAGTGACATTTGCCTGATCATTATCGAGCAGTTTAACTAACTCTATCACTCCTTTTCTGGGCACAATCACAGATTGTTGCTCAATGGCCTGATTAAGTTGGATTGAGCAGGATGCGAGTCGATGCCCGTCGGTTGCTACACTGCGTAATGTTTGTTCAGAAGCTTCAAAATACATGCCGTTAAGATAATAACGCACATCTTGGCTGGCCATCGCAAACTGGGTAAATTCGATCAGTTTTTTAAACTCAGCTTGAGGAACCGTTAATTCAACCAGACTTTGCCACGATTCTATATTTGGAAAATCGACGGCAGGCAATGAAGATAGTAAGTAACGACTACGGCCTGAGCGTATGGTTACTTTCTCTTCTTTTACCTGAAACTTGATTTCACAGGGATCAGATAACCCCCGACAAATATCCAGTAATTTTCGAGCAGGAACGGTAATAACACCATTCTCACTGGCATTTTCCAGTGTGATAACGGCAATCAGTTCAACTTCCAGATCTGTTCCGGTGAGGCTTAATACGTTATCTTTAACTTCAATTAAAATATTGGCCATTATAGGTAATGCCGGACGCCCGCCGGCGACGGAGCTAACAACGAGTTGCAGAGGACGGAGAAATGCTTCTCTAGAAATTGAAAAATGCATAATCAAACTTACCTTATAGCAATTACATTAAATAAGTGGTCAATGTTAGACGCAGAGGAAATTGACCGGAGCTAGTTATTAAGTCATTTATTCTTTAAATTACTTAATAAGCTGCTCGCTCTGTTTTTAATCCAAATAAATTAGCAACAGTTTTGACTGGCTGGCTCAGATCTGCTTTGTCTACATCGAAAGTGTACGGATCAGAATTTTATAATCCTCTTGGATATCATTATTTTCTCGACGCAATTCTTGGACTTTTCGACAAGCATGCAAAACCGTGGTGTGATCTCGTCCGCCAAATGCCTCTCCAATCTCCGGCAGGCTATGTTGAGTTAACTCTTTAGCCAATGCCATGGCAATTTGACGAGGTCGCGCTACGGTGCGGGTACGGCGCTTTGAGGACATATCAGATATTTTAATACGATAATGCTGAGCGACTATTTTTTGAATATTATCAATAGTCGTTTGTTTAGTATGCACCGCAAGCATATCGCGCAGGGCATCTTGTACCAGAGATATCGTTATACCCTGACCGGTGAATTGTGCTTTTGCAGAAATATTAGCAATCGCGCCTTCTAAAACACGTACGTCGGTGATAGTTAAGCGCTTAGCAATAAAGAAAGCCACATCATCGGGCAGTTTTAGACCGCGTTCTTCCGCTTTAGTGATTAAAATTGCAACACGTGTTTCCAGTTCAGGTGGATCAATGGGAATGGATAGTCCCCAACCAAAACGGGTCCGCAAACGCTCGTCAATACCTTCAATTTCTTTGGGAAAACGGTCACTGGTTAAAATAACCTGTTGGTGCGCATCCAACATAGAATTAAAGGTTTGGAAAAGCACTTCTTGAGAGCGATCTTTACCGGCAAAGAAATGAATATCATCAATAAGAAGTGCATCAAGTGATGCATAATATTCTTTAAACTGTTCAATAGTATTATTACGGATAGAGTTGATCATATCCTGCACAAAACGCTCTGAGCGGATATAGACCACTTTACTATCAGGATTTTCTGCGATGATAGCATTGCCAACAGCGTGTAATAAATGTGTCTTGCCCAAACCTGGATGTGCATATAGAAACAGAGGATTGTATACATCACCCGGATTTTCAGCTATTTGCTGGGTGGTGGCGATAGCGAAATTATTTGATTTACCTTCAACAAAATTATCAAAAGTGTATTTTTTTATTAAATTACTTTTGTGAGGCACTCTATTGGCTTTGCTCTCCCCTTCCCAGGGTTGGTTGGTAATAGGTGCCTGAGCTGGGATTTGCTTTGCTGGTTTTTTTTCAACAGAACTAACATTACCCACCATTAAACGAATCTTAACCGAGTGATTAGGATTTTCCTGATTAACAAGTTGTTGAACCTTATCTTCAATGGTCGCCATGTATTTGTTACGCACCCATTCGCTGGTATATTTATTAGGAGAATAAAGCGACAGGGTTGAATGATTAAAATCTGCTTGAAGAGGACGTAACCAAGTACTAAAGTCTCCGGCTGACAGTTCATCTTTTAATTGTGCTAGGCACTCTTGCCAAATTGCCAGGGACATCACTAACTCCAGTTATTAAATTCGGGCGCATAATTCTACCGCTAAGATCTGTTTTCCGCCACAAGATCCGTGCATAAATAAGTAAAAAAGATCCTTGTGTTTGTGGCCATTAAATGCACCTTGATTGGTTTTTTTGTATTAAATGCCGCTTGCTTAAAAAATTTTGGTTTTATGTGTTTATCAAGAGCTATTTTTTCAAGCTCTTTATCGGTTGCCACGCTAAAATTTATCTGCTTTAATCAGCGCAAAGAGAAAATTACATTATTTAAATATAACTTTTTTGTGATTTTTTATTGGTGATCTGGTGGTTGCTTTTTTATTTTTAAGCGTGATTAACGGTATCTGTTAGAATCCTTTTACGGGGGTTGTACGCATTTTAAAAGCCTTTAAATTGCGCCGGCTTTGCGCTGCTAAACCTGTAGGTTTTAAACTCTGTAAAGCCATGCTGCAAACTGCTATAAAGCCAGACTTTATTATTGTGGATAGCATGAGGGCGGCACCGGTGCTGCACCTTTAGAATTTCCCAATTCATTGGGGATGCCGCTACGGGAGGGGTTGAGTTTTGTTTGTGATACGCTGATTGGTTTTGGCCTGAAAGATGAAATTAAAGTGATTGCCAGCGGCAAGATTTTTACCGGTTTTCATCTGGTTAAATATATCGCACTCGATGCCGAACTGTGTAATAGCACTCGCGCTACGATGATAGCCCAGGGCTGTGTGCAGTCTTTAATCTGTAACACTAATAAATGCCCGACCGGTATCGCAACTCAGAATCCGGATTTAGTCAGTGGACTGCTGGTTGAGGATAAAGCTACCCGGGTTGCCTCATTTCACCATAAAATCGTGCAGGCAGCGATGCAGATTATTAATGCTGCTGGGCTTTAATTTGTAAGCGAGCTTAACCGCCCACATATCTACCGGCGTACCAGTCAAACCGCTATTTTACGCTTTGATGAAATTTACCCTTATCCGCTCAAAAGCAGTTTTCTGACAGTTAACTACTCGAAAAACGTGACGTGGGAGATGAGCGAGTCGACAGCGGAAAACTTTTTACCTGAGCATAGTGTGGTCAAACCCAGCGACGGTTTAAGCGCTTTAGATTAAACGCTGTTTACAATCAGTAAATGCTCTAAGGGTAAATAGTTGCGCAGGAAAAAGGCTGTTGATTGAGTAAGGAGAGGTTATTGCGAATGGAACAAAGAGCGCTTTATAGATTGAAGCGATAATTTCCTCATTGGGACAAGTCACTTCTTGGCTTTGCCTGTGCTTTTGCACCCTTAACCCAGCAGTTGCCCGCAGCAAAATAGCGGGGTCGTGGTTTCTTGAGTGAGCTGTTTTTGAAAATCCAGACATAAAAAAACCCCACTGGAGTGAGGTTTTTATTATTTAATGTGTTTATTGGCTAAGCCGCTAATCAAACTATATTAGAAGATGTATTTAAGACGAATACGAGCACCAACTACTTCATCTTGAGTTACATCACTAATTTTAGCTTCTGACCAGCCTGCACCTAAGTAGATATCAAAGTTATCAATTTCCATTACAGCTGGAATTTTGTAAGAAGCGTAGACTTGTAGTTCTGTTGTATCCTTTATCTCAGTTGTATTAGCGTCTGCATCAGATTCACCGTATAATGCGCTGATAAAGAAGTTTTGGAACTGAGCATTAAGACCAGCTGTATAAGAATCGACTGAATTCGTTTGGGCTCTATCATCTGCCAAGTAAGCAGCACGGGCAGTTAAGGCTAAATCATCAGTTGCCTGAAGAGTAATTGAACCACCTGCACCTAACCAATCAGCCTCGTCTCTAGTATTATCATCATTTCCAACAACAGGTACTTCAAGACCAAAAGTCATTGATACTTTGTGGCCTGAATCGACTGTCACAACAGGACGAAGGATAACAAGGTCACCACTTTCTTGTGACTGAGCTGTTAATTCAAATGCAGCTGCACCCATTGCTTTGTTAAAAGTTACTTGTGCATCACCTGACTCACCAGTACGACCGCGAGCAGTGGCAGCGCGGTACATAGTAGTACCAGATTCCGCTATATAAGTATCTTGACCGGCTGTTGAAAGATCTGCAGCTTCAAAACGACCGGTTGTGATGCTCCAGTCATCTTTCATACCAAAGCCTAATTTAAGATCACCCGTTTCATGGTTACCGTTACCAGCTTTAATACGAGGCGCTACTTTAAACATTGCAAAAGCACCACTGTCTAATACACGCTCGCCTTGAATAACAACTTCAATGCGGCCGCCTGAAGCTAGGTTTTTATCCGTTTCACTTGTGTAATCAAACTCAACATCACCACCCAGGTATAAAGAACCTGCTGCAGTATCAAATGTTTGACCTGCATTTGCTGCAGATGCTACCAATAAAGCCAGAATGCTTGAAGCTAAAATAGATTTTTTCATGTTAGTTAATTTCCTTTTTTATAATAGATACCTGAGTAATTCAGGTGTTGTGTTTTAATTAATTCTTTTATTTTTGAACTTTTCTGAAATTAAGATATCTAATAAAAATTGACTGCGCAAACTAGAAATTGTGTTTGGATCTTTTTTTGTGAGCTGTTTTGCAGTTTTACTTTCTGCTGTGTGATCAAGAGCACAAAAAATCAGGGTTAATTATGAATAGCAGCAACTTAAACCAGAAATAACAGGGCTAAAAAACTTCATTAAGGTCAAAACACAATCAAAAAAATAGTTTTTTTCAGTATTTAAGGTCATAAAAAAAGCATTCTGTCTTATTTCCCCTTTCTAAGGTTTTAATTGCTCATAAAATATAAACGCTGTATTTCCTTTTTATTACGACAATTGGATTAATTTGTGTTCTTTTAGGACAATATGACTCAAACAGCAGTGCTGCTGTTTGACACCCTATGCAAAATCCACTTGTTTTTATTCATTTATTCCTTAATACAGGCTACTTTCTATTTTAGTATTGGTTATCTATCTGCGGGTTATTCACTCTTTTTAGCTTTTTTACTAAAACACTTCGCTTTTACCGTCTCGTTGTTTCGGTGCCACTTTAGTTTTTGCTATGGCATGAAGCTCTTACCGTCTCGTTGTTTCAGTGCCACACCAGTTTGTGTGATTGGCCGTAATATAAGAGATCAGCTCTTTGCAGCACAAGCCGCCGTCAGTCAATGAATATGTCTGAGTGAGCGACGTTTTCGAGTGATTGGCATTATGGGGTCGGAAGGACGATCTATTGGTGTGGATGTGCAGGATTTTATTATTATTCCAGTCGCATCTGTACAGCAGTTATTTAAGCGCACTTCACTGTTTCGTATTCTGCTGGAAGTCAAAACCCGTTCTGCCATTGAGTCAGTCAAATAATCTACCATTGAAATATTAAAAGAGCGTCATCAGGGCAAACGGGATGTGACTGTGATTACTCAGGATGCGCTACTGAAAACCTTTGATCGTATTTTAGGCGCACTGACTTATGCTCTCGGCGGGATTGCGGCAATCAGCCTCGCTGTTGCTAGTATTTTAATTATGAATGTAATGCTGGTCGCCGTCCCTCAACGTACGGCAGAAATTGGTTTATTAAAAGCACTGGGTGCACCTCAGCGGCAGACTCTGCATCTGATTTTATTCGAAGCCATTATGTTATCGACCTTCGGTGCAATACTCGGTGTATTATTGAGTGAACTCGGTTGTTTTGTCATCAGGCTGGCTTTTCCTGCTTTGCCTGCCTACGCGTCCCTTTGGGCAGTATCGACTGTGGTTGCCTTCAGCCTGTTGCCCGGATTTATTTTTAGTTGACTGCTGGCACGACAACCCGCGCACCTAGATCCTGTTCTCGCGCTGACGGGGAAATAGATTATGCGACTGCGCGACCTTCTCCATTTAACCGTCCCATCTCTGATTGCACATCGTCTGCGCAGTTTTTTATTTGCGTTAGGTATTGTAGTGGGCGTTGCTGCGGTTGTCCTGTTAACCTCTATCGGCGCAGGAGTTCATCAGTTTGTACTGGTGGAATTTACCCAGTTTGGTACTCATCTGGTAGCCGTCAATCCTGGTAAGACGACAACTGGCGGGATCAGTCTGGGAGTGTTTGGCAGCAAAAGATCATTAACTATTGAAGATGCGCAGGCACTTAAACGGCTACCCTATGGGCGCGCAGTGGTGGCTTTTGTGCACGGTAATGCCGAGGTGGAAGTGGGTAATCGCAGTCGCAATGTTACTGTTTATGATGCCGTTTCACAAATGCCGGAAGCTTTTCAAATGAGCATTAAGTCAGGCCATTTTCTGCCCTATGATGATCCCACCACTCCGCGCACTTTTGCGGTACTCGGCAGTAAACTTAAGCAGGAATTATTTGACTATTTAAATCCTTTAGGAAAACGCATTACGGTAGGGGGAAATCGTTTTTGTATTATCGGTGTGATGGAGTCAAAAGGTAACATATTGGGATTTGATCTCGATGATACCGAGGATGTCACTATTACCACTCAGCAGCAAATGCTCGAGGTGCTGGGGTCGGTATTAAATGTGCTGACCTTTGCCGTTGGTGCCATTGGCGGTATTTCATTATTATTTGGTGCGATCGGAATAGTTACTATTATGACTATTGCGGTTAATGAACGGATCAGTGAAATCGGTTGAATTTGTGCATTGGATGGCCGACGGTCACAAATACTTAGTTTATTTTTAGGGGAGGCTATTGTACTTTCTACTGTCGGTGGGTTCGTCCGGCTCGGACTGGGTATAGGTATTGCGCACTTACTGCGTCTGAGTTTAACTGCGCTGCCTGTAAACACCTCATGGAACTTTGTCATTCTGGCTAAAGTCATCACCCTCAGTATTGGACTTATTGCAGGTGTTCTGCCTGCCCGCCGCCCTGGCCTGCTCAATCCGGTTGAAGCGCGGTGGGCGGAATAAACAATTTCTAAAACTAACTAATCGGTTTTTATCTTTGCGGCGCTGTTATTGTTATTTTCTTCACTTTTCTGTGGCAGAGATCTTAACTGGCCAGCAAAAAATTGATATAGGTATTCTGACGTAAATGGCGTTTTAATTGACGAGATAACCAGTATTCACCGAGTGAATGATCTTTAAAAATTTTTCTGAAATGCAGTGAATTAATATTGACATATATATCATCAACGATGTCAAAGGTAGCATAACCAATAATAGTCCCGTCGAGACGAATAATAAGTAATTCCGTAGCGTTATCCGGGTCTTTATTTTCAGGTTTTTTTTTCAGCCTTTGAGCATCCTCCTGAAGCAGCGTTTGGCATATTGGGGAAAAAATAGAGGTCAATTTAACATTTATGATTTTATGCATATTTTTCCTTTTAAGGACAATAAACAAAGAAGTAGACGCTGATGACACTTTACAGGCAAAAAATAGGTCAACTAAATGTCAATAATTTGCAGGTTTTTTTTAATGCCAATTAAAAAAATAATGAGATTCGGGTCGCAGTTTACACCTTTCTGACAATGTTAAAGCATTTATTTGTGATCTTCCGCAAATATATTTATTCACTTGCGATAAAGAAACCCCCGACAAAAGTGAACTCAATCAATTTGCAGATAAAATTTTGCAGTAGAGACGATAAAATTATTTACACTGTGCGAGCAACTGGCGTACCCCGTCAGTATTCAAAGGCCTGACCAATCGCGCCACCTCCGTTCCATCATTCAGCAAAATCAAGGTTGGCCAAAGCTTAACCCGAAATGCACGGCCCAGAGTTTTACCTTTTCCATCATATACCTTAATGTGAGGCAGCTGCGAATATTCGCTCAGTCCCTCCTTTACTACTGGCAATGCAGCCTGACAGTGGCCGCACCAAGGTACTCCGAATTCGAGGATTGCATCACCGACCAAGCCACTAATTTGTTTGAGAGTTGGTGCGTCTTTAGTATAATCGGGGTTAAATCCTAACTGACTGCTTTTCATGCTGTTTTCCCTAGCATTGGATGGATAATGAATTCGCTCGAATGGGACTTCTCTATTTTCATCAAGTTATAAAAGATCAGTTACTCTATAGCCACTTTTAAAAGCCCTAACAATTATAAACCGTTTAATTTTGCGCTTTTTTTTATGCAATAACTTAAATAAGTGGACTTATACCTGATTGATAAGCCATACCCTATAATAAATTCTAGTCCCTCAAGCTTAAGTAGCACCTAAATAAGACCTTTTGCAATGCTGAATATTGTCCATCTCAATATGACGTTTTATGACTGCTTTTAAAATTATTACCTTTTTCTTTTCAAAAAATCACCTGTCCGTGAGCTATAAGGAGTCAATTCCCTCATGTTATTTGAGTTAAGATAGCCCATTTTTAAACAAAAAAAATGGCAAACCCGCAAAGGTTTACCATTTTTTTTATCAATTTAGCTCGATTCGGGAGCTAAAATATCACAGCGAATTAAAGCGCTACGATAGTATCTGCTTGCGGGCCTTTTTGACCTTGGCTTACAGTGAATTCTACTTTTTGGCCTTCAGCTAACGTTTTGAAACCTTCGCTTGCAATAGCACTAAAGTGAGCGAATACATCTGGACCAGATTCTTGCTCGATAAAACCAAAACCTTTTGCTTCGTTGAACCATTTAACGGTTCCTTGTACTTTATTAGACATAATAATATCCTGTAATTTTAATGTAAGATTGCCTTCAGAAGGCTTGAATAGCGTAAAAACAGACTGGAACTTAGAAACTACAGTGCGAGGTATTATTAATAAAACAACGAAATGGAGAATGTAAACGTAAGGCTTTCTTTTGCTGAGTTGAATTATACAGAATCAAAAGTTAAAGTCAACAAAATGCCTAATAAACAAACAGTTCGAGACTGAAAAAGAGACTGCGGGCGGCAGCGATTAGCTATCAATATCAATTCAGTGTCTTATTCTGTTATTTACTTGTGCCTATTACAAGAGCCTGAAACAGGCTAAATTAGCTTAGTAGCACGTATTTTTTGTGTGCGCCCATACAATAGATAGACAAAAACTAATGGAATAATCAGCAGATATAAATGCTGCAGTTGTTGTAGCGGCTTGTCACTGCTACTAAAAAGATAACCGGTAAGGCTAAAAAACAACAGTAAAGTAAACTGTGAATAATAACTTTTACAGATAATATATTGAATCGGCTGCGCTAAGCTTGCGATATCATAAAAGCGTTTGTTAAAAGCGAGGCGGAAAAAACTGCTTAAAAAGGCAATCAGCAATACAGTTGAGTATAAAACAAGTGGGCCTGTCTGGAGGCTTAATTCAGCGCGCAACAGCCAGGAACATGCATAGCCGAAAACCGCGATAGTGAATATGCGCTGGGTGTTAATACGATCAATACGCTTCTTGATAACATAGAATATAAGGGCTAAAAGTACGCTTAAAAGTATAATCAACAAGCCCAGTTTTAATAGATTTTGTTGGGTCAGCAGATATAATGACAATACCCAAAAATAGCTTTCCAGAAACAATAAAACACCATCAATTAAAAAAATCACTTTCGAATTAAAAGTGTCTTTAAAGTTAATGACCTCAAGCAGAGAAAATGCACTGGGTTGTAATAGTTCAATCTGGTTAATAAGCGAGTGTCTAAGCAGCCAATAACCGAAGGTTGAGATACTCAGAAAAATAATAAGCAGCAGGTTAATCTGTGCTGCCGCTAATAAATAACTGCCCAGCAAGATACCTAACTTTAAGACAACCATCACTAAAATTTGAAAATTAGCAAAGCTGTCACCGCTGTTTTTTGTTTGGGTAATACGTTGAAATAAAACCCGTTGAGTTGACCAGTAAAAACAGCCTGCTGCACCGTTAATCAATGCGCCGATG
>JBLHWW010000088.1:0-15495 GCA_047629075.1 Psychromonas sp.
GTAAAACCTGTATTGGCACCTGGATACGCGGTCAAAAAAATGGCCTGCCTAAAAGTGTCTTTATCTACAATATTTGTGACCATAAAGAATCTTATATTGAAGTTGAACATCAAGCAATTTCCTATACCACGGGTGTGCCTGCGATCACCGCCGCCCTGCTTTATTTCCAGGGTAAATGGAATGATGTCGGTTTATACAATGTAGAACAGCTTAACCCGGATGATTTTTTAGACCTTCTACCGCGTGTCGGCTTAACCTGGCAGGTACAAGAGTTAGAGGCTTAATCTCCACCTGCTTTAAACGAAGGTTTCGGCCTTCGTTTTTATCCTTAATTCCTATTTCCTAATCTGATAAAAGACCCCCCACTATGCACTTGAATGAAAACCAATTAAGCACACCTTATTTTATGGTCGATGAAAAAAAGCTCATTGAAAATCTTGAAAAAGCCAAACAGCTTAAACAGATTTCAGGGGCTAAATTAGTCTTAGCATTAAAGTGTTTTTCAACCTGGGGGACTTTCGATACCATCAAACCCTATTTGGACGGCACCACCAGCTCCGGCCCTTTTGAAGTACAATTAGGCCATGAGACCTTTGGCGGTGAAACCCATGCCTACAGCGTGGGTTATTCTAAACAAGATATTGATATCGTCGCCCCTTTATCGGACAAAATCATCTTCAACTCATTAACGCAGTTAGACGCCCATTTTGAAGCAGCTAATCCCTTTGCATCCTTAGGTTTACGCATTAATCCCGAGCGCAGCGTTGCCGGTCAAGATCTTGCGGATCCGGCCCGCCCTTACTCGCGTTTAGGCGTGAAACAGAACTTACTGGATTTGTCCGTGCTTGATAAAGTGGATGGTTTTATGTTTCACATGAACTGTGAAAACAAAGATGCCGATGCCTTTATCGACATTTTAGATTATATTTCGAAAACCTTTGCCAAATACTTGACCCACCTTAAATGGTTAAGTTTAGGGGGTGGAATTTTCTTTACCGCTCCAGATTACCCGATTGAAAAACTGGCCCTGGCGTTAAAAGCTTTTAGTGAAAAACACCAGCTGCAACTCTACCTGGAGCCCGGTGAAGCAATTATTACCCGCACCGCGGATCTGGTGGTCAGCGTGATTGATATTGTTGATAATGGTAAACAAACAGCCATTGTAGACAGTGCTACAGAAGCGCATCGTTTAGATACGTTAATCTACAATGAGCCAGCCTCTATTGGTGAGGCCTCCAACGATGGAAAATTCCCCTATATTATAGGATCATGCTCGTGTTTAGCGGGCGATCTATTCTGTGAAACACAATTTGAAGAAGCGCTACAGATTGGGCAAAAACTACATATTCTCGATTCTGCCGGTTATACTATGGTCAAACTAAATTGGTTTAATGGTTTGAAAATGCCCAGTATCTACTACAAGCGTATTGATGGCGAAATTGAGTTATTAAACTCCTTTGGCTATCAAGATTATAAAGACAGTTTAGGCAAAAGTTAAACAAAGGAATTAACTGGCATACCTTTAGGGTTAGGTAATACTTACCCTAAAGAATATTGGCAAATAAACCCAACTCGCATTTCCTAAACCCTGACTCACTTATCTAAAAATTAAGATAACCAAGGTAAAAACGTCAGTGTCTTCGAACCTAAGTTTGTATTGTATATTTACAATCTAATTTCATCATTTCCTTCAATAGAAAGGGGATAATTATATTGTGCACCCAGACTTGATATAAGCCTGTAGCGCAGCCTCTGTGGTAGTCCCCTTTAAGTTTGTGACAAAAAATCATCACGCACACTTCCTTATAAAAATTAATGTTCGTATTTAAGTCTGAAAGCACTGCTTGCTTATGTATTAATCTTTAATTTAACCAGGCAAACTTAATATCAGAAAAAGGCTGTTTAATTCTTTTTGCAACCACCACGAAACGTAATTCACTGTTAAGCAGACTACTTTCAAAGGGATAATAAGTGATCAGGGTCAGTATCTCCTGTTCGCTTACCTCCAATACTGATAACGCTTTTTCATTCACTATTTTTGTCGCTATCACTCGATAATTAAATCGTAAATTTGGATAGGTGTTCACCGTTAACAAGCTGTTTAACTGTACTTCTTTAAGCTGCTTAAAATGCGTATCATTATGGGCGACAATCACACTGTTGCCCGCCTTGCCAAAGTCGCTACTTGACACCATCCGGGCAGGTGCAAAGGTCAAATGACGCGGGCTCGCACCCGATAGAACCATTAAAGGTGCTTGTCCCGCAATGGTTAACTGGGCAATAGGGCCGCTGTCTGCCCAGGGCCAAGCCTTATGTCTTTCTCCATCTTCCAGATATGATGCCCAGGCAAGACTCAGTAAGCGCTGCCCAACAATCGCTTGCCCCTCGCGGTAGAACCCTTGCGCAAAAAAAACAATAGCAATCAAGGTAATTATCAACAGTACTTTATGGTAAAAACTTAATTGCCAGTTGCTGTTTTTTTTCTGCGCTTTTAATAATGCCATTCCCCCTCCCGGTCCTGATTATCTGTTTTAACAGGAATAAAATGACGTTCAACAATCCAAAAAAGTGCGGCCAAAAGGAGCATCCAAAATCCTATTTTTTTGTATAAATCACTGGCCATGCCTGCTTTCGGCAAGCGTATTGTATTTCCCTGCAGCAGGCCCCCTTTAACCGCTTGATTGATTCGGCTTTCGAAAATAGGATGGAATTGTTTTTGATCTATGGCAAGCAAACTTCTGTACTGGATGACTGGCTGTTGATCAAGCTCTAGCCAGTTTATTTTGTCTGACTGCCATTGCGCGGGCAGTTCATTTCCCCACAAGTGACCCGACAACAACACTATAAAGAGCAATACAGTCATTCGACACAGCTGCTTAGTGCTTATGTTAAATCGTTTAATATGTCCCATAAAATCTCCCTTTTTTCTGATTTAGATTAAAACCAAATGACTGCGGATTTCATCGTAAGCAGCGGATATTGTTTAGAGCCAAAACCCGTTTCTTCCATAACGGACTGCGCAGCTATCGACTTATGCAATGGCTCAATTTTTTGCGTGTGCTCGCCGCTGGCCTTTATTTGTCCATTTAACTGCCTGGCTAACGCCGCTATTTCTGCTTGATAGTGATGAATTTCAACACGGCGATCTAGGTCACGGCTTGGCGATAATTTAACCGGGGAGCTCTCGCCGAGGGAAAGAATAGATATCATCCATTGTTCCACGCCCTTATCCAGCAAAAAATCGGCAACAGCTTGGGCGCGTTGTTTAGCAAGTTTAAGGTTAAATTCCGTACTGCCGCTGCTATCCGCATGGCCCACTATTTGCCAGACCCTGTGTGTATCCTTTGCGGCCATTTTTATCCGCTTCGCCGTTGCGCTTAATGCCGCGATATAGGCAGGCTTTATTTGAGCTGATCCTAAAGTGAATAAAATGCTCTCCTCGTGCTGCAGCGGCTTATTATTAACCATTTCAACAAGCACTTCTCTGGCAATAGGGCTAGATGGCGCAGATCTGGCAAGCTCCTTTTGGGACATAAGCTTAGACGACACCGCAAGTTCGTCGGCATCGGTTAAGGAGACCGGATTTATAAGAACAGGCTTATTCGTCCAGTAAGTGGAATTTTGCTCTGTCAGATTGCCTTTATTAAAATGATCCTGTAAGGCAATTACCCCACCTGTGATGACGGATAAGATCACAATACTGATCGCTGATTTTTGTGAAATTGATTTACTGTTACTGTTCATGCTGTTTTTCCTCTGATTGGTCCAACTTTATTAACCATCTCTTTTTCGATGTGTTTATTTAAACAAAACCTTATGTCCTTTTGGGGTTCAAAAAAGGGCAAAACGCTGATCAATGATGTTCAAAAAATGGCAATCGCTGTCCCACCCTTTTGCCTGAGAATTTTTCCTATATACTGAGTTTTCCTTAAGCACATGACCAAGATAAAATATGAAACGCATTGCTATTGTCGAAGATGAAAAATCAATCAGAGAAAATTATGCAGATTTAATGAATAAACAAGGTTATCAGGTGGAGACTTATGCGAATCGACTGACCGCCATTGCCGCATTTGAAATTCGTTTACCGGATTTAGCCATTATTGATATTGGGTTAGGCCATGAATATGAAGGCGGATTTATGCTTTGTCAGGCATTGCGCCAGCTTTCACAAACTGTCCCTATTATTTTTTTAACCGCACGAGATAATGATTTTGATACTATTTCAGGTTTGCGCATGGGAGCCGATGATTATTTAAGCAAGGATATTGGACTGGCACATTTAATGGTGCGGATCAGTGCGCTGTTTCGGCGCATTGATTTACAGCAAACACCAACGGATCAGAAACGCATCTTAAAGCGCGGTTTATTAACCATTGATAACGATAAAATGCAGATTTGCTGGGCAGCACAAAGTGTCGATTTTACGGTCACTGAGTTTTGGATTGTCCATGCATTGGCCAATCGGGCAGGCATCGTGCGTAACAGGCAACAACTAATGCAGGATGCAAGAATGGTTGTTGACGACAATACAATCACCTCGCATATCAAGCGAATCCGCAAAAAATTCCTGTCCTTAGATGCCAATTTTAATGAAATCACCGCTCTCTACGGCATGGGTTATCGTTGGGATATTTCAGATAAACTATCATGAAAAAATTTACCCTCGGATTACGCATAAAAATCATCTTGTTATCCAGCTCATTGTTGATATTACCCTGGCTTGGTTATCAATATTTACAGGAGATGGAAAATTTCCTGCGTCAGGGGCAGGAGCAGACCCTGCTCGGTACAACACAAGCAGTCGCGACCGCCCTGCATGAGCGCCCTGAGCTGTTTAATGAACAAGCCAGTTTTTTGAATGACCTTGATGCCGGTAAAGATTTATATGCCTATCAGCTTCGGCAGGCCATCAATATTGATGGTTTATTAAATGACTGGCAGGAAAATCAGCAGCAGAGTCTTTTTTACGGGCAAAAACAAGTGCGTTTCCAGACAGATAAAAACACTGAAAACCCCATTTCCTTTACTCATCAGCTGGGTAAACGTAATGGCTATTTATACGCATATTTTCAAGTGACTGATAAGAAAACCGTTTTTAGAGAAGTTAATGCGCCTGAATTAGATAAAAACGATCATCTGATTATTGCACTGTCCAATCCTCAAGGTGTGCTGCAGCGTTATATTGTCTCGGTGTCTAAAAGTGGCTGGTTTAACCCTTATGTTATACCCGCCTTAAGGGCTGCATCACAACGCGAAAAGCGCATTCAGGGATTTTGGAAATCAACAACTTCCGGTTACACCATCGAGTTGCGCTTGCCACTGGAAATGCTTGGCAATAAATTAGGCTTTGCACTGCACAGCGTATCTGACCCAAAAACACGCCGAGTAGAGAGTATTATATCAACATCGAATACTCAAAATTTAGCAGAACTTGGCACAGTATTAGTCCCTTCATCGGAAATAAAGCGTATTCTAAAAGGGATGAGCCATACAAAATCAAGAATCTGGGTTGTCGATCGCCATCAACGGGTGATCGCTAAAAGCGGCGATATTTTGCAAGCTGATGGTGTTTGGGCATCTGACCTGCCCGTACAAAAAACAACCGACGCTAAGCTGCTTGCTCCGCTCTACGATCTTATTTTATCACCTCCTTCCACTACCTTTATTGATGACTTAAAAGATGCAACGCGCTTAAACAGCGATTTTATTGAACAGGCATTAGCTGGCCAGTTACAATCAAGCTGGCGCTACAGTGAAGACAATAAAGCCATGATTTTATCAGCTGCTCATCCTATTATGGTCGGAAGCCAGGTGATGGGAATAGTGGTTGCCGAAGAAACCACTAACGGTATTCTGGCATTGCGTAATAGCGCCTTCAAAAAACTGTTTAATGTGCTGGTTGGTATTATCCTTATTGGTACCTTATTACTGTTTCTATTTGCCTCTAATATCGTGCGCCGTATTCGAAAATTACGCAATCAGGCCGATAATGCTATTGATTCACAGGGACGTATTTCAGCGCCCTTTTCGCCTTCCTGTTCAACGGACGAAATTGGCGACTTGTCTCGTGGTTTATCAGAGATGGTTAATCGTCTTGCACAATATCACCTCTATTTAGAGCAGCTTGCAGCACATTTATCCCATGAGTTACGTACGCCAGTAGCCGTCGTGCGTTCCTCATTAGAAAATTTAGCGTTATTGCCACAAAATGAGAATAACAAAAAATATATCCAGCGCTCACAACAGGGAATTAACCGCCTTAATCGCATTTTAACCAGTATGAGTGAAGCAACTCGCATTGAGCAAAGTCTGCAGCACAGTGAAAAACAGCCAATTATATTTAATGATCTGGTCAATGGCTGTGTTCAGGGTTATCAAATGACCTACCCAGCCTTCCGGTTCCAATTATCACTGCCTCAGCAAGCATTACCAGTTTTTGCTGATCCTGATTTTATAGTGCAGCTATTTGATAAATTGACGGCTAATGCGATGGAATTTAGTGAGACGAAAAATGCCATTGTAATAACACTCAAAAGAGAAAGACACTTGGCTTTATTGTTGGTCAGTAACACTGGTCCGTTATTACCAGACAATATGACGGGTCAACTATTGAACTCCATGGTTTCAGTACGCGCTCAAAAATCGCAGGATAAAACTCACCTGGGGTTAGGGTTATTTATCGCAAAAATGATTGCTGAATTTCACCAGGGGGAAATAATAATTGAAAATAGGCAAGATAGTTCGGGTGTTAATGTTTCACTCAGTTTACCCCTTGCGGGCCTATAATGCGCACTGAGCATTAACTTCGCAGCGGGCGCAATAATAACTATTTTATGCAAGCAAGGGCCACGAAAAAAAGCAGTCGAGATTCAATCGATAAGGGTTAAATAACCAGACTTACGATCTTATTTCTGCCGCGTTTTTTTGCCTTGTACATTAACTTGTCGGCCTGATCATAAATCGCTGCCATACTTTTATCCTTATGTTTAATAGTCACCATGCCGAGCGAAATAGTTAATAATTGATGGTTGTTATTGTGAATATGGGGAATAGCTAAATCTTCTACGCCTTGGCGTATATTATTGGAAAATCCGCGGGCACTCACTTCATCATTAGTATAAAATAACAAACCGAACTCTTCCCCGCCTAATCTAAAGATATAATCATTGGCACGCAATAAACGCTTTTTCAGAAAACTGGACAATAAAATGAGCGCATTATCCCCCGCCAGATGGCCATAATGATCATTAAAACTTTTAAAATTATCAACATCAATAATTGCAAAGTTTAATAATTGTGTTTGCCGTTTGGCAATGCTTAAGTTGGCCATAAATATTTCGTTAAATTTTCGTCTGTTATGCAATCCGGTTAATGGATCAGTGGCAGAATGCTCTTCTAATTGTTGACTTTTTTGTTGTAACGCCAGCTTCTGATTTTCTAACTCAGTTACATCAAGCATCACCCCCACAATACCGACCACATTATTTTTCCGATCGTGTACAGAAGCTTTGTGAAACACATAAATCCGAACTAAACCATCTGCACAATTTACCGATGATTGATAAACCTGCTTACCGGTTTTTTTGAGCAGAGACTGATCTTTAGCGTGATATACCTTAGCTAATTCGTTAGGTATGTAGGGTCTTAAATCAAACAACGAATTATTCATTACCTCCTCTTGACTCAAACCAAAGATGATCTCTGCGAAACTATTATTACAACTTTTATAGACTCCCTGATTATCTTTAAAAAACATTGGAGTAGGAAGAGTATTAGCCAAGGTTTGCAAAAAACAAGAGTCTTTAAAGGATTTATTGATTAAACGATCGGACTGCTTGAGCTTTTTTTCCAGCAAATTAACTTTTGCTTCTAATTGTTGATGGGTTAAATTTTTATTCATAGAATATCCAAATAGTGCGATTAGAATAATTAATGTGATTTAATACCAATCACATTAACTTAACCCTGCATATGCACGGGTTAAAATTAATTCGAGTGTCCTTATTAACCACTATCATCCTGTTATTCAAACTATTTGGTCAGCTAAAAAGTTTAAAATTATTATACCTGATACCTGATTCCTGATTCCTGATTCCTCAGAACCTAATTATTGAGCATAAAAGCTGATAATTTTTTGACCCTTATATCATAAATGATTTCTGGTATTAAAGCAGTAAAATAACGTCCCTAACGCCATATCCCCAAAAAAATAATGGATTTTTCCCTCAAGTCACTTAGGATCATAAACAAAATTTCACCCCGCATCCTCATTGATCATTATTTATCCGGTTTAAAGTAAAATATTTTCATCAAGACTATTGTTAAAACGGAGTAAATCCGATCAGCAATGTCTACAATTCAACCTATTATGAGGGGAATATAAACAATGAATATTTCAAAATAAAAATAGTTTCTTGACTCTAATCGTCAATAACGATCAAGATTTTATAAAAATAAGGGGCCATTATGTTTACAACCGACCTTAAAACCCTGGAGATTTGCTTTATTCTTCATTCTTACTCTCCGCAGTATTAATACTTTCAAGGCAATTGGGGGGGATAAACATGCTGCGATCCTGCCAGTGAAGAGGATTCAACTAATGTTATTCATCAATTAACCACCAGCAGCAAATCGGAGGCAGCACAAATTACTCATTTCAATATGATCGTGGACTGATTACAAACGGCCCAGCTTTAATCACTACTGTGATACCAAACACATTAATAAAGTGATTCGATTTACTATTTAAAATTATGGCTGCGGTTTTGTGAGCGTAAATTTAATGGTGGTCTTATTTGAATGCCAACTAGCAGCAACCATGACAATAAACATATAGCTCATAGCCTGTATTCTACGCACCTATTACCGCTACCTGCGGTGCATAGAATGCACCCTACCAATAACAGCATCACAAATGCATTAATAAAGTAATCAGATTTACTATTCAAAATCTTGCCGACGGCTTTGTGAGCGTAAATTTTGCCTTTGAAGTAACTGCTCATAAGCGATGAGTTCCACCGCAGTGTCCTTGGGATCTGCAAAACCCTAATAGGTGCTTCTATTACGCATAACTGGCCAAAGTCCCCTTCAGCCATATTATGGTGAGAGGGTTATAAGGTGGCGGGTAATTCGCGCATCATAGGGAAAGCTTTACTCATATGTTGCTCAGTCACAATAAAACCAATTAGCTTTTTGTCACTGTCATAGGATTTAACACTGCACCCCTGTGCGTCAATATCAATTTGCCAACTATCAACGCCAATAACAGTTTGTCCTGACATTTGCATCGGCAATTTAGGAGTTTTAACTTTGATCAACATGGCGGGCAGTTTTAATGTTGTTTGCTGCGCTAATAATGTTTTTGCCAGTGCATTCGCACTGAGCAGGATAGGCTGCAGATAAGCCATTACTTTGCCGCTAATTTCTGCGCAGTCCCCTAAAGCATAAATATTTGTCTTGGATGTTTGCAGCGCCAGATTGACCACTATCCCTTTATTAGTGCGCAGCTCAGCCTGTTTAGCTAGCGCTATATTAGGCTGAAGTCCGGCAGCAGAAATAACACAATCTACCTGAAATTGTTGCCCCGAATTTAATAGGACATTAATACTTAGCTCGGATTTATTTAAAGATTTAACCGTATCCCCCAGCGCCAGTAAGCTCCGCGATTTAATCAGGCTTTTTTGCAGCTGCAATCCAATAAATTCCGGCAGCATTGCTGCCATCAGCGAAGCACAAGGATCGACAATAATTACCTTTTTCCCGCTGCTGTCTAAATCCATTGCCAATTCAGTACCAATCAAACCGCCACCGATAACCAGTACCGATTTAGCCTGCTGAATTTTCAATTGCGCTGCTTCAAACTCCTGCAGACCATTGAGAGTCAGTACCTGATCAACAGCATCTCCTTCCATGCTTGGAATAATGGCCTTGGCACCCGTTGCCAGTACCAATTTTGAATAATACAATGTCTCACCCTCGACAAAAATACTTTGTTGTTCGGGGTTTATTGCCGATACCGCGGTAAACGCGTGCAGGGATATTTGATACTCCCGGGCAAATTCCTCTCCGCTCATACGGATCAAGTCAGCACCGGATTGCTGTTTTGAAAATACATGACTGAGATCAGGTTTATTATAATCGTGACCCTGATCATTAGTGAAAACATGAATTTCCTGCTGCTTATCAGTGCGGCGCAGGTTTTTAATAAGTTGATAAGCAGCAAAACCACTGCCGATAATAAATATTGGCGCGCTCATGATGCTTTTACCGCTTTAAGGGGGGTAAATACATCTTTTCCTAACGCACATTCAGGGCAAAGGAAATAATCCGGAAGATCAGCCCAGGCGGTATTAGGCTGCACTCCCTGATTGGGTTCACCTATAGCGGGATCGTATACCCAGTTACACACTGTACACAACATGCTTTGCTGTACATCTATAGCCGCTGATTTTTTATTTGCCAAAGGCACAATCTCTTGAATATTTTCAGCCGTTGCTTGTTCAGTGGTTGCAGTGACAATTGCAGCAGGTGATGATTGCGCAGCTAAAGGTTTTATAACCAATGGTTCAATATTATCTAAAGGGTGCAGTGCCCAGCTTTTAGCAATAATACGGCCATGCTCACGGCATTCAAGCATCGCTTTACCATCGGGCCGCCATTTTGCCTTCAGAGAAATAGCGGTTTCAAAACCGGCATCCATTAAACGTGTATGGATCCGGTCAACCGCGCCGCCATTCCAGCCATAACTGCCAAATGCGGCAGCTTTTTTATTTCTAAATCGCAAACCGCTGATCTCTTCCAGCATACCGGCCACCTTAGGCATCATGACATTATTCATGGTAGAGGAGCCTACTAATATGCCTTTTGAGCGGAATGCACTGGTCAGTATGTCATTTTTATCTTGACGTGAAATATTAAAGACTTTAACCGCTACCGCAGGGTCAATATCATGGATGCCCTGAGCAATGGCATCGGCCATCATGCGCGTATTATTAGACATAGAGTCATAGAAAATAGTAATACGGTCTTCCTGATAAGCATCCGCCCACTCTAAATATTGATGAATAATTTGGGTTGGATTATTTCGCCAAACAACACCGTGCGCTGTAGCAATCATATCAACGGGAAGATTAAAGCTCAGCACCTCTTTTATTTTTGCTGTCACTAGAGGACTGAAGGGCGTTAGTATATTGGCGTAATAACGCTGACATTGATCCATCAGTTCATTCTGATCAACTTCATCATTAAACAGATGCTCATCACAATAATGTTGACCAAAGGCATCATTACTGAATAATACCGCATCGCCGGTCATATAAGTCATCATACTGTCGGGCCAATGCAGCATTGGCGTTTCAATAAAAACAAGTTGTTTACCATTACCCAAGTCTAAACTATCACCGGTTTTTACGGTCCGGAAATTCCATTCAGGGTGGTGATGATGCCCCACGATAGAATCAATGGCGTTTTCAGTACAATATATGGGTGTATTCGGGATTTTAGCCATTAACGCAGCTAATGCGCCGGAGTGATCTTCTTCAGCGTGATTCGTGACAATATAATCGATGTCCTTAAGATCGATTTCCATTTCTAAATTCTGTAAAAATTGCAGACTAAAACTCTCTGCAACGGTATCAACTAAAACGATTTTTTCTTCACGGATCAAATAACTGTTATAACTTGTTCCCTTGGTTACTTTATACTCAGTACCGTGAAAATCTTGAACTTCCCAATCGCGCTGACCTACCCAGTGAATATTGTTTTTAACATGAATTGTCATAATAATACCTTATATTTTGATTAACATAATTTGCTTTAGTATAAGATATAGCACTTTCCATGCCAAAATCACAACCCATTGTTATATAAGGAATTATTTTAAAATAAAATTTAAAATTGTCATAAAGACAGTCATCATGTACAGTCTTTATGACAATTGAATTGTCATAAAGACACCAATTTTGCACTGGGGAAATTAATAAAATGAAAAATGCACATGATGAACTGACCCAACTTGCACTTGATCTCACCTTGGGCGTCTCCAGTGTGGATCGTTTTCGACGTCTATTAGCCACTATTCGACAATTATTTAATTGCGATGCATCCGCACTCTTAGTTTTCAAAGAGCAACAATTTTCTCCTCTGGCCATTGATGGATTAGCCGAAGAGGTCCTAGGGCGCCGATTTAGTATTGAAGATCACCCGCGTTTAGAGGCGATCGCAAGAGCGGGTGATATTGTGCGCTTTCCTGCCGACAGTCAGTTAGCTGATCCCTATGACGGTTTGATCCCCAATCATGAAGGCGAATTACAGGTCCACTCCTGTATTGGTTTTCCCTTATTAGCCAACGACCGTTTAATTGGTGCCTTAACTATTGATGCCTTTGACCCCAAAGCTTTTGAGGCATTCTCCGATAATGAACTGCGTATTATCAGTGCACTTGCGGCGGCCAGTCTGTATACCTCATTGTTAATACAAAAATTAGAAAATCAAATTGGGGTTATTCCACAATCACAACTGTTAAATAACCGGGACAAAAAAAACAGCATTGAAATGATTGCTAACTCAGCGGTCATGACCGCGCTGCAGGCACAAATAAAAGCCGTTGCCAATACGGATCTATCGGTACTTATCACCGGAGAAACAGGCGTCGGTAAAGAATTAGTGGCAGCATCGCTGCATGCGCAATCCTTACGTAACGAGCAAACACTGGTTTACCTTAACTGCGCCGCTTTACCCGAGAGCGTAGCTGAAAGTGAATTATTTGGTCATGTAAAAGGGGCATTTACAGGCGCTATAAGTCATCGCCGGGGGAAATTTGAACTCGCCGATAACGGCACGCTTTTTCTGGATGAAGTGGGTGAGTTACCCCTGTCGTTACAGGCAAAATTATTACGCGTTCTGCAGTACGGTGATTTACAACGTGTTGGTGATGACCGCAGCCTTAAGGTTAATACGCGTATTGTGGCTGCGACTAATCGCGCGCTGCATGAAGAAGTTAAAGCGGGACGTTTTCGTGCCGATCTTTACCATCGGCTCAGTGTTTTTCCGATCCACGTCCCCCCTTTGCGGGAGCGTGCTAAGGACGTGATATTATTGGCCGGTTTTTTTGCTGAAAAATCTAAAAAAAAACTGGGTATAAGCAATATTAGTATCGACCCCAAGGTGATCCAGATTTTCTTACACTACGCTTGGCCGGGTAATATTCGAGAACTGGAGCACGCAGTAAACCGCGCTGCAGTTATTGCAAAATCACAATCCCAAAACAGCTATATTGTTCTGCAGCCTGAACATTTTATTATTAACTCGCAAGTTGATAATGACGGCGAGCAGAATAATGAAGATAATCAAAATAGTGCCGTCCATTTGCAGATAAACTTGCGCCAGGGGCTGCGTGAAGCAACGGATGAGCTACAGCTAAGCATGCTCAAACAGGCATACCAAGAGAATAACCACAATTGGGCAGCCGCCGCAAGGCAGTTAAAAATCGATACGGGTAACCTGCATCGCTTAGCCAAAAGACTGAAATTAAAGTGACCAGGACTGCTGTCCTCAATAGAATTCAAATGCGCTTTTATCCTGCAACTACGTTCTTAGGCGGTTATGTATAATACTCATTAGGTTGCACTCTTTGGGCGCAGGAAAAACAGCTAATAAGAAAAACAGCTAATAAGCAAAACGAACAATAAGCACAACGGATAATAACTAAAACGAATAATAACTAAGGAGATAAACCACTAATGATTGATTTTCGCTCTGATACCGTCACCCTCCCATCGCCTGCTATGCTGCAGGCGATGATTAATGCACCGCTTGGCGATGACGTTTATGGTGACGATCCCACCGTCATCGATTTAGAACAGTGGGCTGCACAACAACATGGTTTTGCAGCGGCCATTTTCTGCAGCTCCGGGACGCAGGCAAACCTATTGGCATTGATGGCACACTGTGAACGAGGTGATGAATACCTTTGCGGCCAGCAAGCACATAATTATAAATTTGAAGGCGGCGGCGCGGCGGTATTAGGGTCGATTCAACCACAGCCAATAGAAAATGAGAATGACGGTTCACTGTCCTTTGCAAAACTTACCTCTGCCATTAAACCTGTCGATCCGCATTTTGCCCGCAGCACATTATTAAGTCTTGAAAATACGATCAATGGCAAAGTACTGTCACTCGCTTATCTGCAGCAGGCACGCGAATTTGTCAACCTGCATGCCTTACAGCTTCATCTTGATGGTGCCCGAGTATATAACGCCGCCACTGCCTTAGGAGTTGATATTAAAGAAATCAGTCAATATTTTGATTCAATGAGCATCTGTTTATCAAAAGGCTTGGGGGCGCCCATCGGTTCCCTATTGTTAGGTGACAAGAAATTAATCGCCAAAGCGCGCCGCTGGCGTAAAGTGTTAGGCGGCGGTATGCGCCAGGTGGGGATTTTGGCAGCCGCAGGCAAGTATGCCTTAACCGAGAATGTCACACGTTTAGCCGAAGATCATGCTAATGCGCGTTATCTTGCCGAGCAATTATCATTACTCGAGGGGTTTAGCGTCAATCCGGCGTTAGTGCAAACCAATATGGTTTTTGCCAAACTTGATCCGGCCATCAATCAGCAGAAATTACAGGATAGCTTAAAAGTGCAGGGTATTTTATTCTCCGCCGGCAACCCGGTTCGGTTCGTGACTCATTTAGGTATTAGTCGAATCGACATTGACACCTTTTTAACGGTCTTAAAACAGACTTTAAAAATTTAATAAATTCATCTTTGTTAAGCTTTCACAGCCGGAATTACCCCAGGAAACAGATGTTAGGGTCTGTTTCCTGGCAATTGATCTAATAATTTCACAATATTTTGTTCATAGAGAGCAACTTCACTCTTTTTAAAACCAAGGTGCTTATTCGCCAGTTCGCCATTACCGAAAAACAGATATGAGCTAGGCATAGCAGTAATTTTATATTTTTGCGCATGAATACCTTTAGGGTCAGAGTACAGCAGAAAATCCGCGGGAAAAACTTTAATAAATTGGCGAGCTTTGTTAGAATCTTGATCAAGATTGACGGCAATAATAACCAGCCCTTTGTCCTTATATTTGTTGTGCATCGCATTTAACCACGGGAAAGACTGCCGGCATGGCCAGCACCAGGATGCCCAAAAATCCAAGTAGACCACTTTATTCTGATACTCGCCAAGATCAAGCTCACTTAACCACAGCTGTTGCTGCGCAACCGTTATATTGCTACTTAATAACATAATTAAAACTGTCACAAATTGCACGAAGCGGCTCATAATTTCTCTTTTTTAATTATTGTTTACGCGAGTATGGTCTAAAATATTAAATTTTCCTTATTATGTTAGTACGTTACGTGCAATATTAATGTGAATCAGTCGACACTGTGAAATATTTTTGCCAGTGGAAATAAACGCCACCATCCTGAAACCTTAATCCGCTGCTGTAATGATACACAGAGGAAATTTTTCGTTAACTGTAAAGT